>NZ_JBFTJR010000058.1:0-32320 GCF_056395525.1 Caulobacter sp. 10L414 | reverse complement strand
GCGCCAGCCGGCCGCCTGGCTCTACGCCGCCGCCCGCCGCTGCGCGCTCGACGCCCTGCGCAGGCGGGCCGTGCGCTCGCGKCTGGCGCCGGATGCGCCGGAGCCGGAGCCGACCGTGGAAGACGCCCTGGCCTCGGACGACCGGCTGATCCCCGACGAGCGCCTGCGGCTGATCTTCGTCTGCTGCCATCCGGCCGTGGCCCCGGAATCGCGGGCCGCGCTCACCCTGCGCCTGGTCTGCGGGCTGTCGGTGCAGGAGATCGCCCGCGCCTTCCTGGTCGGCGAGGCGGCGATGTTCCAGCGCCTGACCCGCGCCAAGAAGAAGATCGCCCAGGCGGGCGTGGCCTTCGAGGTCCCGGGCCCGGACGCCTGGCCCGAGCGGTTCTCGGCGGTGCTCTCGACGCTGGAGGTCGCCTACGCCAAGGCCCACGAGGACGCCGCCGGCGCCGGGGCCCACGCAGGCTACGCCCGCGAGATCCTCGACCTGACGGCGGCGTTGGCCGAGCTGGCGCCGGGCGAGGCCGAGTGCCTGGCCCTGGCGGCGCTGGTCCGCTACGCCGAGGCCCGGCGGCCGGCCCGGCTGGACGAGACCGGGGCCATGACGCCCCTCTCGCAGCAGGACCCGGCCCTCTGGCGGCGGCCGATGATCGACGAGGCGGAAGCCTATCTGCGCCGCGCCGCCGATCTCGACCGGCCCGGCCCCCGCCAGCTGCAGGCGGCCATCCACGCGGTGTGGAGCCATCGCACGAGCCTGGCCGAACCGCCGCGCTGGGGCGCGGTGCTGGCGCTGTACGACGCCCTGCTGGCCTGGCGCGACGACGCCGTGGTGCGCCTCAACCGCGCCGTGGCCCTGGCCGAGGTCGCCGGCCCGCCCGCAGCGATGGCCGAGCTGGACGCCCTGGACGCCGCGCGCCTGGACGCCTTCGGCCCGTTCCACGCCGTGCGCGCCGACCTGCTGGCCCGCCTGTCGCGGCCCGCCGAGGCCCGCGCCGCCTACGACCGCGCCCTGGCGCTGGACCCCGCCCCGGCCGAGCGGCTGTGGCTGGAACGTCGGCGAACGATGCTCGGCCAGGATTGAACGGGCGTTTGCGGCGGGACATAACTGGGCGATGGAATCCCTCGACGACGCCCCTTTCCGTGACGCCCGCTACGCCCCGCGCGCCCTGGAGGTCGAACGTCGCGGCGATGCGCTGATCCTGCGCAACCCCATGCCCTATTCGAAGGCCGTGCGCACGGTCACCGCCCCCCTGGCCCGCTGGGCCGGCCAGGCCCCCGACCGCGTCTGGCTGGCCGAACGGATCGAGGGCCAGGACGGCTGGCGCACGATCACCTATGGGCAGGCGGCGACCCGCGTGGCGGCCCTGGCCGGCGGCCTTGCGACCCTGGGCCTGTCGCGCGGCAAGCCGCTGCTGATCCTGGCCCGCAACGGCGTCGACCACGCCCTGATCGCCTACGCGGCCATGCGCCTGGGGGCGCCGGCCGCGCCGGTGTCGCCGCAGTACGGCCTTTCCGGCGCGGATCTCTCGCGCCTGGCCCACGCAGTGGAACGACTGAAGCCGGCGGCGGTCTATGTCGACGACGCGGCCGCCTTCGCCGGAGCCCTGGACCACGACTGCCTGGACGGCCTGCCGGTGATCGCCAGCCGCAACCCCCGCCCCGGCGACCAGCCGTTCGAGGCCCTGCTGGCCAGCCCGCCCGCGCCCGACGTGGCCGAGGGGGACGACGTTGCCAAGCTGCTGCTGACTTCCGGCTCGACCGGACGACCCAAGGCGGTGATCTGCACCCACGCCAACATCGCGCTAAACGCCGCCCAGATCGAGGCCTGCTACGCCGACCCCGATCCGCCGGTGCTGGTCAACTCCGCGCCCTGGAGCCACAGCCTGGGGGCCAACGCCATCCTGCACATGGTGCTGCACCGGGGCGGCACGCTCTATATCGACGCCGGCCAGCCCGTGCCGGGGCGCTTTTCCGAGACGCTGCGCAACCTGCGCGAGGTTTCGCCCACCTATCACAACATGGTGCCGGCCGGCTGGGGCCTGCTGGTCGGCGAGCTGGAGCGCGACCCGGTGCTGGCGCGGACCTTCTTTTCGCGCGTGCGGGTGCTGCAGTACGGCGGGGCCTCGATGGCCCAGTCGATCCTCGACCGCGTGCAGGCGCTGGCCCTGGCCGTCACCGGCGAGCGCATCACCTTCGCGGCCGGCTACGGCGCCACCGAGACCGGCCCGACCGCCTGCAACATCCACTGGCTGAACGCGCGCTCGGGCATGGTCGGCCTGCCCACGCCCGGCACGGCCGTGAAGCTGGTTCCCGCCGGCGAGAAGCTGGAGATCCGGGTCGAGGGCCCGCAGGTCTCGCCCGGCTATCTGGACCAGCCCGAGGCGACCCGCCAGGCCTTCGACGAGGACGGCTTCTACCGCCTGGGCGACGCGGCGCGGCTGGCCGATCCGGACGACCCGACCGCCGGCCTCGTCTTCGACGGACGGCTGGTGGAGAACTTCAAGCTGGCCAGCGGGGCCTTCGTGGCGGCCGGCGCCCTGCGGGTGGCGGCGATCTCGGCCATCGGCGGGGCGGCGTCCGACGCCGTGGTCTGCGGCGAGGGCCGCGAGGGCGTGGGCCTGATGCTGTTCCTGGAGCCGCGCACCTGCGAGGCGCTGGGCGGCGAGGCCGCGGCCCGGGCGGCGGTGCGCGCGGGCCTCGAGGCGTTCAACGCGGCCGGCAAGGGCGGGACCGGCAAGATCGCCCGCGCCCTGATCCTGCCCGGTGCCCCCGACGCGGCCAGCGGCGAGCTGACCGACAAGGGCTACATCAACCAAGCCCTGGCCCGCGAGCGCCGCCCCGCCGAGATCGAGCGCCTGTTCGCCGCCGAGCCCGACGACGCGGTCATGCGGTTCTAGGAGCGCTAAGCTTTCCCCAAATCCGAGCATCCCCGCGAAGGCGGGGATCCAAGCCGAGCCGCCGGAGGGGCGCGGCGGTGAAGCTTCGGCTCAGCGCTTCTTTCTGAAAGTCAGCTTGGGTCCCCGCCTTCGCGGGGATAGCCGGCTTGGGGATGGGTCGCCCGGCTCTCGTCCAGCGCCCCGGCCACGCCGACGCAGATCAGCAGTTGGCCCAGATAGTAGAACCCCCAGACGCACAGGCCGGTCAGCAGTCCGTCCGGCAGCGGCCCCAGGCGCGCGAAGATCAGAAGGTCGGAGACCACGAACAGCAGCGCCCCCAGCTTGACCGTCCGCCAGGAAAAGTCGCTGAGCAGGGCGGCGGCGGCCATGGTCGCCAGGCCCGTGGCGTAGAGGGCGATCCCCCCGGCGCCGGCGCGGTCGGCCGGCAGTCCGTAGGACAGCGCCGCCACGGCCGGGATCAGCAGCACCGGCAGGGCCTTTCCGGGGATCCGGTGGCGAAGGTACAGCCAGGCCGCCACGCCGTGTCCGGCCAGGAAGGCCACCGCCCCGACCGTCAGGCCCGCCACGTCCAGCAGCACGTCGCCCAGGGCGCCCAGGGCCATCGCCGCCGTCAGCAGCCAGCCGTCGAAGCCGCGCGCCCGCAGCAGCGCATGCAGGGCCAAGAGGCCGACGCCCGCGCCTTTCCAGCCGGCCTGCAGCGCCGGCGGCAGGTCCAGCCGCCAGGTGACGACATAGCTCGCCCCGGCGACCACCGAGCCGATCAGCGCCCAGCGGGCGGCCGCGCTCATCGTCCGCATGGAAACTTTCCCCCCCGTTTTCCGTCCAGACTGCGACGATCGCCCCCGCCGGCGCAATCGTGTTGCGCGCCCATGCCGAAATGTCGGAGACAGGGAGCGGGAGACGACTGGTACGGAGAAGACCATGAACGGCGCCGACGCCCTGATCACCACCCTGGCCGACAACGGCGTGACCGCCTGCTTCGCCAATCCGGGCACCAGCGAGATGCAGTTCGTCTCGGCCCTGGACCGCGAGCCGCGCATGCGCTCGATCCTGTGCCTGTTCGAGGGGGTGGCGACCGGCGCCGCCGACGGCTATGGGCGGATCGCGGGCAAGCCGGCCTGCACGCTGCTGCACCTGGGTCCCGGCTACGCCAACGGCGCGGCCAACCTGCACAACGCCCGCCGGGCCTTCACCCCGATCGTCAATGTCGTGGGCGACCACGCCACCTATCACCGCGGCTTCGACGCGCCGCTCAACAGCGACATCGCCGCCCTGGCCGCGCCCAACTCGCTGTGGGTGAAGTCGGCCGAGACCGCCGACAGCGTCGGCCCGCTGACCGCCGAGGCGATCACCGCCGCCTATGGAACGCCGGGCGGCAACGCCTGCCTGATCCTGCCGGCCGACGCGGCCTGGAACGAGGCGACCGTGCACGGCGGCGTGGCCGAGGTTCCCGCGCCCTCAGCCCCCGACGCCGAGACCGTGGCGGCCGTCGCCCACGCGGTGAAGGCGGCCAAGGCGCCGGTGCTGCTGCTGGGGTCGGGCGCCGGCCGCGAGGACGGGCTCGCCGCCGCCGGCCGCCTGGCCGCCCTGGGGATCCGCGTGCTGACCGACACCTTCACCGCCCGCCAGGCGCGCGGCGAGGGGCGCTTCCGTCCCGACAAGCTGCCCTATTTCGGCGAGATGGCCCTGAAGGACCTCGACGGCGCCGACCTGATGGTGCTGGTCGCCACCGAACGGCCGGTGGCCTTCTTCGCCTATCCCGACCGGCCCAGCGTGCTCGTGCCCGAGCACTGCGGGCTGGAAACGCTGTGCGGCCGCCAGGTCGACGCGGCCGCCGCGCTGAACGCCCTGGCCGACGCGCTGGAGGCGCCCGCCGCCGGCCACGTCGAGACCTACGCCCCGCCGCCGGCCCCGGCCGGCAAGCTGGACGCCTGGGCCATCGGCGCCAGCATCGCCCGGCACATGCCGGCCCAGACGGTGATCTCCGACGACGCGGTGACCGCCGGCCTGCCGATCTTCACCCAGACCCGCGCCGCCCGAGCCCACGACTGGCTGTCGCTGACCGGCGGCGCGATCGGCCAGGGCATCCCGCTGGCCGTCGGCGCGGCCGTGGCGCGGCCCGAGGCCAAGGTGCTGGCCCTGACCGGCGACGGGGCGGGCATGTACACGGTGCAGGGCCTGTGGACGATCGCCCGCGAGCAGCTGGACGTCGTGGTCGTGGTCTTCGCCAACCACGTCTACCGCATCCTCGGCATCGAGCTTGGCCGCACCGGCGCGGGTAATCCCGGCCCGGCTGCGAGCCGGCTGCTGGACCTTGGCGATCCGCGCATCGACTGGGTGGCGGTGTCCGAAGGCCTGGGCGTGCCGGCCCAGCGGGTCGACACCGCCGAGGCCTTCGACGAAGCCTTCGCCCAGGCCATGGCGGCCAAGGGCCCGCGACTGATCGAGGCGGCGCTTTAGGCCCTCCGGCCGAAGAGGAACCTCCCCCTGTGGGGGAGGCGATCGCGCAGCGATCGGTGGGGGAAGACCTTGCGAAACCGGCCCGCCCCACGACAGCTGAAACCGTCCCCCCTCCGGCCCTCCGGGCCGCCTCCCCCACAGGGGGAGGTTCCCGGTTGGCTGGAGCTGTCGCGGAGCGACTGAGGGGGCAACCCCCGTCAAAGAAAAACCCCGCCGGTTCGCACCGGCGGGGTTCTTCGTCAGAGCTCCGAGGAACTCTTACTTCTTGATGTTGGTCGGCAGCTTGCAGCCGCCGCCGACGCCCTTGGCCTGCAGGCAGGACAGGAGCTCGTTCGGCTTGGGCGAAGCCTGGTTCAGCGGGTAGGACAGCACCCAGCCCGGCAGGCCGTCGGCGCAGGCCACTTCGACGAAGCCGCTGGTGTCGGTGCGGCCGATGATGCGCGCGCCCGAGACCTGGCAACCGGCCTTGTTGTAGCTCTTGAGGTCGTCCCACAGGCGGGTGAACTCGACGTCCGGCTTGGTGTAGCTGCAGCGGAAGCCGTTCAGTTCGCCGGTGACGCAGTCATAGACGCGGTTGTCGGCCACCGAGAAGACGCCGATGCCGCCCCGCGGGGTGTTCGAGCACTTCAGCTCGACGATTTCCTTCTTGGGGTCTTGCGACGGGAACAGGCCGTAGGACTCGACCTTGCAGTCGTAGCCGGCCTTCTTGGCCAGGCTGGTGTAGAGGCCGGCCTGCTCGGTCTTGGCCGCGCGGCTGTCGGTCAGGGTGCACTCGGCGCCGCCCGGAGCGTTGGCGCAGTCGATGGCGCGAACCAGCGAACCGCCGGCCACGGCCTGCTGCAGCACGTAGCCCTTGCCGTCCTGGCAGGCGACTTCGAAGTAGTTGTCGGTCTTGGTGGTCAGGATGTAGCGCTTGTCCTTGACCGCGCAGTTGTTCTTGGCGGCGGCCGCCAGGGTGTCGACGATCTGCAGCTGGGTGGCGCGATCGGTCAGTTTGCACGAGATGTTGCCGCCTTCCTCGTACAGCAGGCAGCTGTTGGCCACCGTGCCCTCGAGCTTCATCGGCACCGGGATCTGGACGATGTAGCCCGTGCCGCCGGCGCAGGAGACTTCGAAGAACGAGTTGTTGTTGCCGGTGCCGATGGCGCGGGCGTTCTGCAGGTCGCAGGTCGCGCCGGCCTTGGCCAGGTACGGCTTGAGGCCCTGCTTGGCGTCGGCGTTGGCCGGCAGCAGGCACTTCAGGCCCGATTCCTTGCCGTCGGCGCCGGGCTGGCCGGTCTCGACGCACGAGAAGGCCTGCGGAGCGGTGTCCTTCTTGGACACCAGCGCGTAGCCCATGCCCTCTTGGCAGGCCACTTCGTAATAGGAGGTGGCCGACTTCTTGTCGGCGCCGATCAGGCGGGCGTCCGACACCTGGCAGGCCACGCCGGCCTGGGCGACCAGGGGCGGAGCTTCCTTCATACCGGCTTCACGCGACTTGGCGTCGACGGCGGCGGCGGCGGGCTTGGCATCCTTCGGCGCCGCAAAGGCGGCGGCCGGAACGAGCGCGGCGACCGCGAGGGCGGCCGTCAGGCCGATCGCGAATGGCCTCATGTCTGTAGTCTCCTGGGGGTGGATTCCTCGGGGCGGACTTAAGCCCCCCCTTGCATCGAGGGTCAAGATGTCGTCCGACGGGGGCGCAATCATGGCGCGGCTTGACCATGAAAAATGGGCTGGCGAGACGGCCAGAACGCGCGGCGCGGGGAGTTGAACGACGATGAGCGACGGGTTCGAGGATGCCGGGAGCGACAACGAGGCGCCGCGCCGGCCGCGCCTGACCTATCCGTTCGAGGTCGAACCCGAGCCCGGTTCAGGCCAGGCGGTCGAGGTCGCGCCGGGCGTCCTGTGGCTGCGCCAGCCGCTGGGCGGATCGCTGGGCTTCATCAATGTCTGGGYGCTGGAGGACGGCGAGGGCTGGGCGATCGTCGACACCGGCATGGCCACCAAGGACACCAGCGCCGCCTGGAAGACCGCCTTCGCCGGCGCGCTGGCCGGACGCCCCGTCACCCGGGTCATCGTCACCCACCTGCATCCCGACCATGTGGGCCTGGCCGGCTGGCTGACCCGGCGGTTCGACTGCCGCCTGTGGATGACCCGGCTGGAGTACTTCCAGTGCCGGATGCTGGTGGCCGACACCGGCCGCGAAGCCCCCGAGGACGGCGTGCGGTTCTTCCACGCCGCCGGCTGGGACGACGACGCCGTCGACAACTACAGGACCCGCTTCGGCGGCTTCGGCCGAGCGATCCACGCCCTGCCCGACAGCTATCGGCGGATGAGCGACGGCGAGACCTTCCGCATCGGCGAGCACGACTGGACGGTGGTGACCGGCCAAGGCCACTCGCCCGACCATGCCTGCCTGTGGAGCCCGTCGCTGGGCCTGCTGATCTCGGGCGACCAGGTGCTGCCCAGGATATCGTCCAACGTCTCGGTGTTTCCCACCGAGCCCGACGCCGACCCGCTGGCCGACTGGCTGACCTCGCTGGCCAAGGTCAAGGCGGCCGTGCCCGACGAGGTGCTGGTGCTGCCGGCCCACAACGCGCCGTTCCGCGGCCTGCACGCCCGCATCGACCAGCTGATCGCCGGCCACGAGCGGGGGCTCTCGCGGCTGCTGGGCAAGCTTGAGGAGCCGCGCCGGGCGGTCGACACGTTCGGGGCGCTGTTCGCCCGGCCGATCGGCCCGGACCTTTTGGGCATGGCCACCGGCGAGGCCCTGGCCCATCTCAACTGCCTGATCGCCCGCGGCCAGGCCGTGCGCGAGGTCGATGAGACGGGCGTGGCCTGGTACCGGGCCGGCTAGCCCGGATCAGGCCGCCTTCTTGGGCAGGTAGACGACGCGGCAATCGCCGTCGATCGTGGTGTAGCGGCCGTTGGCCGCGTCGACGAACGAGATGCGGCCGGTGTCGCCGTACGAGACCTTGCCCGTCGATCGCCCCTTGAAGACCTCGGTCCCGTAGCTCCAGCAGGTGACATCCGCCGGCAGGTCGCTCCAGGTGGCGTCGTTGCGGGCGCGCCGGCTGTCGGTGCAGGCCGAAGAGGCCAGGACGCCGAGCGCGGCGAGGCAGAGAAGTGCGGTTTTCATGGGCGCACCCTTCCATGAGCCGGCGGCGGCCGAAAGCGGAAGTTGAGCGCCCGGCGGAGGCCTGCGTCGATCACCGAAACATCCGTTTGATATTTCGCACGCGAAGCATATAGTCGGCGCATGTCGACGCCGCCCCCGCCCGCCCTGGACAAACGCTTCGTCTTCCTGCTCGCCGCCGGCCACCGGCGCGTGCAGCGCTGGATCGAGGCCAAGCTGGCGACCGAGGGAAACGGCCTGACCTCGGCGCAGTCGGGGGTGCTGTTCTATCTGGGCGGCGCCGACGGGGCGCTGATCGGCGAGGCGGCCGAGGCCCTGGACCTGGCCCCCTCGGCCATGACCGGCCTCGTCGACCGCATGACCCGCGCGGGCCTGGTCGAACGCCGGCCCGATCCCAAGGACGGCCGGGCCCTGCGCCTGCACCTGACCGACCACGGCCGCGCGGCGCGCGAGGAGGCCAAGGCCGGCCTCGCGCACCTCAACGCCCACCTCACCGAGGGCTTCACGGACGACGAGATCGCCGTGGTCGCCCGCTGGCTTTCGAGCCTGCAGACCAAGTTCCCCAAAGGAGACGCTCCCCAATGACCGAGCACGTGAAGACCAGCCTCGAGGCCGGCGTGCTGACCATCACCCTGTCGCGTCCCGAAAAGAAGAACGCGCTCAGCAACGCCATGTACGGCGCCCTGGCCGACGCCCTGGAAGGGGCCGAGACCAATCCCGAGATCCGGGTGGTGGTGTTCCAGGCCGACGGCGACAGCTTCAGCGCTGGCAACGACCTCGGCGACTTCGTGGCCCAGGCCACCGGCGCCTTCACCGAGGAGCGCCACGTGTGGCGGTTCCTCAAGGCCCTGGCCAACGCCACCCGCCCGCTGGTCGCCGCCGTCCACGGCCAGGCCGTCGGCGTGGGCACGACCATGCTGCTGCACTGCGACCTGGTGTTCGTCGCGCCCGACGCGCGCCTGACCGTGCCGTTCGTCAACCTGGCCCTGGCCCCCGAGGCCGCGTCGAGCTGGCTGCTGCCGGCCCGCATCGGCCACGCCCGCGCCTACGCCATGTTCGCCCTGGGCGAGGCGGTGGACGGGACGACGGCCGCCGCCTGGGGCCTGGCCAACGCCGTGGTTCCCGCTGACGAACTGCGCGCCAAGGCCCGCACCGCCGCCGACCAGCTGGCCAAGCGTCCGCTGGGCGCCCTGACCGTCACCAAGGGCCTGATGCGCGACGCCGAGGCCATCGCCGCCCTGATGGACAAGGAAGGCGCCCTGTTCGCCGAGCGCCTGCAGACCGCCGAGGCCCGCGAAGCCTTCATGGCCTTCGCCGAGCGCCGCGCGCCCGACTTCAGCAAGGCGGGGTGATTGCCAAAGAACCTCCCCCTATGGGGGAGGTGTCGCCAAAGGCGACGGAGGGGGGCCGTTTTCAGCTTCCGCTGAGTGGGCTGGCTTCGTGAATACTCCCCCCACCGATCGCTAACGCGATCGCCTCCCCCATAGGGGGAGGTTCCTTGTTCAGACCTTCCCCGACAACCACCGCAGCACGTTCAGCAGGAACGCCTTGTTCTGCGAGGCGGTCGGGGCGTTGAAGCCCATCTTGCGGCCCTGCGGCCCGGCGAGCTGGGCGGTGAACATCGCCGCCTCGCCCATGGCCACGACCCGGCCCTTGCCTGCCGGCAAGGCCGCGCCGCGCAGCAGGCCCTCGCCGTCGTGGCGGGGGGTCTTGTCGTCGAACACCCAGGCCTTCTGCGGCATGGCCACGCTCCAGCCGCCGCGCAGCACCAGCAGCGGCTGGGCCTGCGGCGGGGCGCGGAACGACGAGCCGGTGAAGCTCTGCACCCGGTCGATCCCGCGCGTGATCGGATGGTCCAGCAGCGAACCGTCGGCGCGCTGGAAGAACTCGGGCCCGCCGCCGGTCTTCTGGGCGAAGCCGTTGTCGAAATCGAAGCCGAAGGCCTTGGCCAGGGGCTCGGCCCCGCCGGGGAACGGCATGTGGTCGGCGATCAGCAGCAGGGCGCCGCCGGCCTCGACCCAGGCCTTAACGGCGGCGGCTTCTTCGGGGGTGTAGGCGCCGGGATTGGGCAGGCTCCAGTCGCCGACGTTCACGGCCGCCAGCGGATTGGCCACGACCAGCAGGTCGACATCGGCCAGGCTCTGCGCCGACAGCGGGCCGGTCAGGCCCGAGACCCGGTAGCCGTCGGCCCGGGCCACAGCCGCGAACGGCGCGAAACGGCCGTCCACCGTGTGGAAGTTGTTGTGCCCGCCGTCGATGGCCAGGCGTGGGCCCCGGCCCTGCGGGTAGGCCGGCTTGGCGACGGAGGTGTCGACATCAGGGTCGGGCGCCTGCTGGCGGGCCTGGGCGAGCCCGCCCGGCAAGGCGCCGAGCAGGGGGACGCAGGCGGCGGAAAGCAGGAACTGTCGACGACGCATGACGCGGATCCCCCGGGAACTTCGCGGGCGAGCCTATCGCGCGTCGGGACAAAGAAAAGGCCGCGGAGCGCAAGCCCCGCGGCCTTCTCGTTTCGATCGTTCGGCCAGACCCTAGTGCGTGGCCGGGGCCGGAGCAGCGGCAGCCGGAGCAGCGCCGGCGGCCGGAGCCGGGGCGGCGCCTTCGGCCGGGGCCGCGCCTTCAGCGGCCGGAGCCGCAGCCGCGTCGGCGGCCGGAGCGGCCKCGGCGGCGGGCTTGGGCGCCGGCACCGGCAGGGTCGAGCCCAGGCTGTGCAGGTAGGCGATGATGGCGATGCGGTCTTCCTGCTTCTTCAGGCCCGCGAAGGTCATCTTGGTGCCCGAGATGTACTTGCCCGGGGCCTTCAGGAACTGGTCGACGTGGTCGTAGTCCCACACCGGGTTCTTGCCGCCGAAGTCGGTCATCGAGCCCGAATAGCCGAAGCCCGGGTGCGTGCCCGGCTTCTTGCCCAGGGTGCCGAAGAGGTTGGGACCGGTGCCGTTGGGGCCGCCCGAGGTGAAGGTGTGGCACGAAGCGCACTTGGCCGAGACGGCCTTGCCGGCCTCGATGTTGGCCGGCAGCAGCAGCACCGAACCCCAGTCGGGCGGAACCTCGGCGGCCGCGGCGCCTTCGCCGCCGGTGTCTTCCTGGACGGCGATCGCGTAGCCGGGCTTTTCGACTTCGTGCTTCTTGAAGACGATGTCGGACGCCTCGCGCAGACCGAAGATGACCAGACCGGTCAGAAGCACGCCGCCGAAAATCTTGTTGAACGTAAGGTCGCTCATCTCAGCCTTGTCAGCCTCTTTATAGACCCGTCTTGCGTGGACGGAGCCGATTTATGAGCGCGGGTCCCCCCATGGTCTCCCCACGCGCGTGTTGCGCTCCGGTCTCTGACACGCTACCGCCCCGTGCGCAACCCGGGCGAACCGCGTTTCGCCTTCCAGACGTGACACCATGAACCCGATCGTCCTCATCCCCGCCCGCATGGCGGCCACCCGCCTGCCCAACAAGCCGCTGGCCGATATCGGCGGCCTGCCGATGATCGTGCGCGTGCTGCGTCAGGCGCAGGCCGCCGGCATCGGCCCGGTGGCCGTGGCGGCCGGCGATCCCGAAATCGTCGCGGCGGTGGAAGCCGCCGGCGGCCGCGCCGTGCTCACCGATCCCGCTCTGCCCTCGGGCTCGGACCGCATCCTGGCGGCCCTGGCCGTGCTGGATCCTGACGGCGCGCACGACGTGATCATCAACCTGCAGGGCGACATGCCGTTCGTCGACCCGGCCGTGCTGTCGGCCTGCGCCGGCCAGCTGGCCGACCACGCCGACGCCGACATCGCCACCGTGGTCGCGCCGGAGGCGTCGAGCGCCGACCGCGCCAACCCCGACGTGGTCAAGGCCGTGCTGGCCATGGACGCCGGAGGCCAAAGCGGCCGCGCCCTCTACTTCACCCGCTCGACCCTCTATGGCGACGCGCCCGTCTGGCGCCACATCGGCATCTACGGCTATCGCCGCGCCGCCCTGGAAGCCTTCAACGCCGCCGCGCCCTCAGCCCTGGAGCAGCGCGAGAAGCTGGAGCAGCTGCGGGCCATGGAACTGGGCCTGACCATCCGCGCGGCGGTGGCGGACGAGGCCCCGATCTCCGTCGACAATCCGTCCGACCTGCAGGCCGCCCGCGACCACGCCGAAAAGAACTGAAGACCGCTATGAGCACCCTCAAGACCATCGCCTTCCAGGGCGAACTCGGCGCCAACAGCCACGAGGCGTGCCGCACCTACTTCCCCGACCACGAGGTCCTGCCCTGCGCCACCTTCGAGGAGGCGTTCGAGGCCATCAAGACCGGCGCGGCCCAGCTGGGCATGATCCCGATCGAGAACTCGATCGCCGGCCGCGTCGCCGACGTGCACCACCTGCTGCCGGCGTCGGGCCTCAAGATCATCGGCGAGCGCTTCAAGCCGATCCGCTTCCAGCTGATGGCCAACAAGGGCGTCGGCCTCGACAGCGTGAAGACCGCCGTCTCGATGCCGATCGCGCTTTCCCAGTGCCGCCATAGCCTCAAGCGCCTGGGCCTCGCCACCGAGGGCGCGGGCGACACCGCCGGCGCGGCCAAGGCCCTGGCGGCCAAGCCCGACCCGACCCGCGCCGCCGTCGCCCCCGCCCTGGCCGCCGAGATCTACGACCTCGACATCCTGGCGCGCGACATCGAGGACGAGCGCCACAACACCACCCGCTTCCTGGTGATGACCGCCGACCCCGCCCCGCCGGCCCCGTCGTTCACCCACCGCTGCGTGACCAGCTTCGTGTTCCGCGTGCGCAACCTGCCGGCCGCGCTCTACAAGGCGCTGGGCGGCTTCGCCACCAACGGCGTCAACATGACCAAGCTGGAAAGCTACATGGAGAACGGCGCCTTCACGGCCACCTTCTTCTACGCCGAGGTCGACGGCCGCCCCGAAGACCGCAGCCTGGCGCTGGCCTTCGACGAGCTGAAGTTCTTCTCCGAGCGCTTCGAGATCCTGGGCGTCTATCCAGCCGACCCGTTCCGCGACGGGAAGTAGGGCGAGAAGGGGCCCCTATCACCCCCGTCATTCCCGCCCTTGTGGCGGGAACCCCTCTGTCGGCGGCAAGGGCGGATGGGGCGGCGTGCTAAGCACGTCGCTGGCGCTTCACGTGCGAGCGGGACCAGGGTTTCCCGCCACAAGGGCGGGAATGACGGGAGGATGGGTGCGGAGCTCATAGCCCTCCTTCACCCCTCCTCCGTTCCGCCCTATCCTGGCGGCCATGACCAAGCCCGTTCCCGCCGATGTCGTCTCGCGCCTGAAGTCCGTGCTGGGCGAAGGCGGATGGAGCCAGGATCCCGAGCGGCTGGCGCCCAAGCTGGTCGAATGGCGCGGGCGCTGGAAGGGCGAGACGCCGCTGCTGGTCACCCCGCGCACCACCGCCGAGGTCGCCGCCGTCGTGGGGATCTGCGCGGCGCAGGGCGTGGCGATCACCCCGCAGGGCGGCAACACCGGCCTGGTGGCCGGCCAGATCCCGCAGGGCGAGATCCTGCTGTCGACCGAGAAGCTGCGCGCCGTGCGCGACGTCGACGCCCTGGACGACGTGATGGTGCTGGAGGCGGGCGTCACCCTGTACGAGGCCCACCAGCAGGCCGCCGCCGTCGGCCGTCGCTTCACGGTCGGCGTGGCCTCGGAAGGCTCGTGCACCATCGGCGGCCTGATCTCGACCAACGCCGGCGGCACGGCCGTTCTGCGCTACGGCATGATGCGAGAGCAGGTGCTGGGGATCGAGGCCGTGCTGCCGAGCGGCGAGATCTGGAACGGCCTGAAGCGCCTGCGCAAGGACAACACCGGCTACGACCTCAAGCAGCTCTTGATCGGGGCCGAGGGCACGCTGGGGATCGTCACCGCCGCGGCGTTGAAGCTGCACGCGCCGCTGGCCTCGCGCGCCGTGGCGATCGTGGGGCTGTCCTCGCCCGCCGACGCCATCCAGCTGCTCGCCCGCGCCAAGGACGAGACCGGCGGCGCGGTCGAGGCCTTCGAGCTGATGGGCCGGCTTGGCTTCGCCCTGACCGTCAGGAACGTGCCGGGCCTGCGCGATCCTCTGCCCACGGAGCATCCCTGGTACGTGCTGATCGAGATCGCCAGCGGCGAGCCCGGCGCGGCCGAGGCGGCGCTGGAACGCCTGCTGGCCGGCGCCCTGGAGAGCGGCCTGATCGCCGACGCGGCCGTGGCCCAGACGCAGACCCAGATGAAGGCCTTCTGGCACATCCGCGAGGGTCATTCCGCCGGCCAGAAGCCGGAGGGCGCGGTGTGGAAGCACGACGTGTCGGTGCCGGTCTCCAAGATCCCCGACTTCATCGGCCAGGCCGACGCGGCCATCGCCAGGGCCTTCCCCGGAACCCGCATCGTCGCCTTCGGCCATGTGGGCGACGGCAACGTCCACTACGACGTGCTCAAGCCCCAGGGCGGCGACGACGACGCCCATGACGCGGCCCGCGAGGCCGGCGCCCACATCGTCCACGACATCGCCGCGGGCTTCCACGGCTCGATCAGCGCCGAGCACGGCCTGGGCGCGATGAAGTCGGCCGAGGCCCTGGCCTACAAGGATCCGGTGGAAGTGGCCGCCCTGCGCGCCATCCGCGCCGCGCTGGATCCGCAGCGGATCATGAACCCGCGGGTGCTGTTCTAGGCCTGCGCCAGGCGCCCGAACCACGCACGCAGACGCATCCACGGCGAGCGCCGGATCGGCAGCGGCGGCGGGCGATAGGGCGGCTCGGCCAGGACCGCGGTCAGCCACGCCGAGACATCGGCCCAGGGGCCGCTCCGGGCGGGCGCGCCCCCTTTGCCGCGACCGATCACCTGGCCATCTGGCAGCATGAAATAGCCGACCTGACCCGTGTAGCTGACGTTGCACGAGGCGAAGAGCACGGCTTCCGGATCGGCCTCCTCGTACTCGTATCGCCAATAGACGCCGCTGCCGAGATCGAGCGGCGCGCGGCCCGACCGCGTCAGCAGCGGCGGATCCTGGATCATCGACAGGGGCGCGCCGTAGAGACACAACTGGAACAGCTCCGCGCCGTTCAGGTGACCCAGAAGCTCGGCCAAGGCGGCCGGAAGCGGGACTTCGTGCAGGGCCTGATAGGCCTCGATAGCCGACGCCGACAGCCCGGGATAGAGCACCACGTCATAGGCCTCCGATCCCCGGTCCGGTTGATGCCCGGCCAGCAGGGCGCCGCCCTCGTCCTCCCAGGCGCCGCCTTGCGCAGCCGCCTTCGCGGCGTCGACGGCAGCCGCCAGGAAAGGCGGAAGGCGCGAGAGGCGAGCCTCGACGTCCTCGACCGCCAGAGGCCTTTTCGCCCACCCCATGCGTTCAGGCTTCGCTCGCCGCCTTGGCCTTGCGGCGAGCGAAGTAGACGGCGATCAGCGACAGCACCGCGCCGGCCGGGAAGGTCGACTTCAGGAAACCGCCGGCCTGGCCCGGGCCCAGGATGTTGACCGCGAAGGGCACGAAGCCCCACTGGCCGGTGGACGGCTGCATCCAGAAGGCGCCGACGCCCACGAAGCACAGCACGGCCCAGATCAGCCGCAGCTTCAGGGCCCTGGTGCGGGCCACGAAATAGAGGGCCACGATCATCGGCAGCGGCCAGGCCAGGGCGGCTGCGAGGGCGAGGGTCTCGTTCATCCCGCCTTCCTAGCGAGCGTCGCGCGAAAGGAAAGGGCGGTTCGCCTCACGGCCTGGCGCTCACCCGCTGGAGGTCGCGTTCGCGGAAGGTCGCAAGGCGCTCGTAGTGCAGACTGCAAAGCTCGCCGCCGAGACCGACCAGCATCCGCACCCGCGTCTGGCGGGGCTCGTCATGCCAGATCGCCACGCGGAAGATCACGTCGTCCAAGGCCATGAGGGGCTGGCCGTATCGGTCGAGCATGGCCTGGACCAGCTTGGGGCAGACGCTCGCGCCCTTCCCGCTCTTGACCGCATCGACCGAGACCTGCTCCAGGCCCGCGGGCCCGTAATAGAGCTTGGCGCGCCCCTTCAGGCCGTTCACCGCGTGGGGCCCGCTGCTCAGGGCCCGGCCAACATCCAGCGTGTCGCCGAACCGCAAGGCCTTCAGCTCGGGCATGGCGGCCTGCGCCTGCTCGGGCGTCATGCCCCATTCGGTGGCTTCCCAGCCGGCGAAGGCCGCCCCGGGCGCGAGACCCAGGACGAAGGCGAAGACGAGAGCGAGGACCGGGCGCATGGGAAAACTCCGTTCGCCCAGCAAAACCCAAACCTGCAAAGCTTGGCAATACACCTTGGGACATTCAGCCGACCTGGCCATGTTCACCGAGCTCCCCCGCGAAGGCGGGGGCCCAAGCCGCCTTTCCAGGGCCGGCGGGGCCGCGGGCGACCCGCAGGCGCCGCTTGGGTCCCCGCCTTCGCGGGGAAGAACGGGGCTAGGGAAGGCGCCTGTCGGGTGACAACACTCAGGCCTCCGGCACGCCCGCCATCATCGCCTTCAGCGCCGCCAGGTGGCCCTTCAGCGCCTTGCGGCCGGCGCTCGTCAGCGAGGCCCAGGTGCGCACCCGGCCGTCGGACGGCGTCTTGGCCACCTTCAGGTAGCCGGCCTCCTCCAGCGTCCTGATGTGCTTGGAGAGCACCGACTCCGAGACGTCCAGCGCCTCGCGCAGGGTCGCGAAATCGATGGTGTCGACGCCGGCCAGCATGCAGCAGATCTGCAGGCGGTTGGGGGCGTGGATCACCGGGTCGAGGGCGGCCGCGCTCACAGGGCCGCGCCGTCGCGCAGGTCGCGGCGGAACGCGGCTTCCCAGACGAAGCCGCCGATGGTGACCACCACCGCGGCGAAGGCGCCGAACACGAACGGCGCGGCCGTCATATGGTGCGCACGCACCAGCCAGGCCGGGGCCAGGACCGACAGGCCCATCAGCACCGCCAGGCCGACGGCGACCCAGCGGGTGCGGCCGGCGCGATAGCCGCTGACCCACAGGCCGGTGTGGCGCTTGTAGGCCCGGACCAGCAGCGCCAGGCCGACCACGAACACCAGGTAGAAGCCGATCATCAGCGGGGCCGACTGGCCCTGCACGGCCACCAGACCGCCCATCAGCACCCCGAGGACGGGGTGGTACCAGACCGGCGCGCGGGCGCGGCGCGCCAGGTCGGCATTGGCGGCCTCGACCTCGGCCAGCATGCGCGCGGCCTGGGCGGGGTCGATCGACGGGGCGGGGCCCATGGGCGTTTCCTTGCTTTCCATGTTGGAAAGCTAGACTCGACTTTCCATGTCGGCAAGTGAAAACTTTCCACTATGGAAAGTCGCTGTGAAGCCGCGGCCGATGTGCGGGCGATCACATCCGCAAGTTGAAGACGTGCTAGCCTCCCCGCGACGTCCACGCCCAGCCATGCGAGGCGACCATGCCGCAGACCTCCGCGACCGCCCTGACCCTGCAGCAGCAGGCCTTCTGCCTGTCCTGGCTGTCGAACGCCGCTTCGGACAAGGTCGACACCCTGGCCAACCTGGAAGCCCATGTGCGCCAGGCGGTCCAGGCCTTCCTGGCCGACAACGCCGGCAGGATCGCCGACTGGTCGATCGCCTGGGGGCCGGTCGCGTCCAGCCACGAGGGATCCGACCCGACCGCGCTCTACTACGCCGACAACATGCTGTACGCGGCCAGCGCCACGGTGGCCGGCGCGCCCTGCCTGGTGGTGGCCATGGCCGGCACCAACGAGGACGACGCCTACGACTGGCTGGCCGAGGACTTCTCGATCGTCCGCCAGGTGGACTGGCCCTACGGCAATGGCGGCTTCGACGGCGCGGCCTCGCCCAAGATCTCGCACGCCACGGCGACCGGGATCGCCGCCCTGCTGGCCCTGAGCGATCCGGCGTCCGGCGGGATCGCGGCCTTCGTCACCGGCTGGACCAAGGCCAATCCCGGCGGGACGGTGATCTTCACCGGCCACAGCCTGGGCGGCGCCCTGTCGCCCAGCCTGGCCATGGCCGCGATCGGCAAGAACGGCGGCCCCTTCGCCGACACCACGGTGCTGACCCTGCCCAGCGCCGGGCCCACGCCGGGCAACCCCGACTTCGCCGCGCTCTACGCCAGCTTCTTCCCCGCGCCCGCCGCGGGGTCGGCCGACGGCGGGCCGGTCCCGTTCAACACCGACCTGGTCAACGCCCACGACATCGTGCCAACGGCCTGGAACGACGTGAAGCTGACGGGCTTCTTCACCAACACCGGCGACATCGCCTTCAAGCTGGCGATGGACGCCCTGCTGGCGTCGCTGGACGGCCTGGCCCACGGCCTGATCGGCTTCAACACCTACCAGCCGATCGCCCACCAGACCTTCGCGGCCGATCCGCCCGACGTCGACTACGACAGCCTGCAGGGCTATTTCGGCCTGATCGTCGCCAACCACCTGGCGGCCTATCCCACCTATGTCGGCGTCGACGACGCGCTGACCGACACCACCGCGGCGATGACCCGCGCCACGCTGCGCCAGGTGCAGACCCACGCCAAGCGCCTGACGGCGGCGGCCAAGGCGCAGACCCCGCCGGCGAGCTGACGCTCGACCCTCAAGCGCTCGCGACACGTTTCACCGAGCATCCCCGCGAAGGCGGGGATCCAAGCGGCGCTTGCGATCTGGAGCCGCCTGGCCTCCTCCTGAACGTCTGCTTGGGTCCCCGCCTTCGCGGGGAAGTACGGATCTGGCGTTGCGCACGCGGCCCGCCCTTGCCCCCGGCCCCCGCCAGACCATATAAGACATATACGAAACGTATATTCGAAAGCGAGACCATGGGCATCGTCAACATCGAGGACGAGCTGCACGAGCAGTTGCGCCGCGCCAGCAAGGCCTCGTACCGGTCGATCAACGGCCAGGCGGCGTTCTGGATCAGGATCGGCATGCTCAGCGAGCTCAATCCCGGCCTGACCTTCCAGGAACTGGTGGCCCGCGAGCTGAAGGAGGCCGGCGTCGACGCCCCCGACCTGCCGGCGACCACCAGCGCATGACCATCGACAACGAGGACCAGCTGGACAAGCTGCGGACGGTCGGGGCCCTGGTGGCCCGCACGCTGACGGCCATGGGGGCTGCGCTGGAGCCGGGCATGACCACCCGCGAGCTGGACGACATCGGCCGCGCGCTGCTGGAGACCGAGGGCGCCCGCTCGGCGCCGGAGCTGACCTACGACTTCCCCGGCGCGACCTGCATCTCGGTGGGGCCCGACTGCGCCCACGGCATCCCCGGCGACACGGTGATCAAGGCCGGCGACCTGATCAACATCGACGTCTCGGCCGAACTGGACGGCTTCTTCGGCGACACCGGCGCCAGCTTCTCCGTGCCGCCGACCACCAAGCGCATCGAGCGCCTGTGCCGCGACGGCCGGCGGGCGATGTGGGCCGGCATCCGCGCCGTCCGGCCGGGCGGCCGACTGAACGAGATCGGCCGCTCGATCGAGGCCTTCGCCGACAAGAACGGCTACAGCCTGGTGCGCAACCTGGCCAGCCACGGGGTCGGCCGTTCGCTGCACGACGCGCCCAAGGAGATCCCCACCTGGCACGAACCGCGCGACCGCCGGGTGATCACCGAGGGCCTGGTCTTCACCATCGAGCCGTTCCTGTCGCTGGGCGCCGACTGGGTCGAGGAGCTGGACGACGGCTGGACGCTGCGCCCGCCGGGCCGTGAGGCCACGGTGCAGTACGAGCACACCCTGGTGGCGACGCGGAACGGACCGCTGGTGCTGACGCTGGCTTGAACAGGCCCGGGCAACTTGCCCGCATAGCTTCTCTTGCCCCGTAAATTCCCCGCGAAGGCGGGGACCCAAGCTGACTTTCAGGATCGACCAGATACCGCGCCGAGAACCGCGGCCTCGGCTTGGATCCCCGCCTTCGCGGGGATGCTCGGAGGAAAAGCGATCGACCTTAAGGGTCGGCTCCTCCGTCCCCACCGCTGGCGAAGCGGGACCAAAGCCTCTATCTGCACCCCCATGCTGATGGTCATCTCGCCCGCCAAGTCGCTAGACTTCACCGCCCCGGATCAGGTCCTGCCCCTGACCACCCCGGCCCTGAAGCCGCAGATCGCGGAACTGGCCAAGGTCACCCGCAAGCTGACGGCCGCCGACCTGCGCCGCCTGATGCACATCTCCGAGAAGCTGGCCGACCTGAATCGCGAACGCTTTCAGCACTTCGACCCCGAGGTCGAAGACGGGCTGCAGGCCGTGATAGCCTTCAACGGCGACGTCTATGCGGGCCTGGCCGCGCGCGAGCTGGACCGTCCGGCTCTGGAGTGGGCGCAAGGAAGCCTTCGCATCCTGTCGGGCCTGTACGGCGTGCTGCGGCCGCTGGACGCCTTGCAGCCCTATCGCCTGGAAATGGGCACGCGCCTGAAGACCAAGCGCGGCGCCAACCTCTATGACTTCTGGGGCGAGACCATCGCCAAGACCCTCAACGAGGCCGCCGCCGACCACGCCGACCCGACGCTGGTGAACCTGGCCAGCCAGGAATATTTCGGCGCCGTCGACGCCAAGGCGCTGAAGCTGCCGGTCGTCACCTGCCACTTCAAGGAAGAGAAGGCCGGGGCGCTGAAGGTGCTGGGCTTCTACGCCAAGAAGGCGCGCGGCCGGATGGCCCGCTACGCCATCGAGGGCCGCGTCGAGAAGGCCGAGGCGCTGAAGGCCTTCGACCTCGACGGCTACCGCTTCCGCCCCGACCTCTCGACGGAGGCCGACTGGGTTTTCGCTCGCCCGCAGCCCTAATTTCATCTATCGGTGAATTTATAAGCGCTCGCTCTTCGCGATAGCGAGCTATATGCTGCAATGCAGCAAGTCGGGCAGGACAGCAGGAGCGCGCCGATGGCCGTGGATTTCGGGTTGCAGGGTCAAGTCGCCATCGTCACGGGCTCGACCAGCGGCATCGGGCACGCGCTCGCCGACGCCATGGCCGCCCAGGGCGTCAACATCGTGCTCAACGGCCTGGGCGAGATGAACGCCATCGAGCGCACCCGCGCCGAGATGGCCGAAAAGCACGGCGTCGAGGTGCTGTACCACGGCGCCGACATGACCAAGCCGGTCGAGATCGCCGACATGGTGCGCGCCGCCAAAGCCGAGTTCGGCGAGCTGGACATCCTGGTCAACAACGCCGGCGTCCAGCACGTGGCCCCGGTCGACGAGTTCCCCGACGACAAGTGGGACCTGATCATCGCCATCAACCTGTCGTCGGCGTTCCACGCCGCCAAGGCGGCGATCCCGATCATGAAGGAGCAGGGCCGCGGGCGGATCGTCAACATCGCCTCGGCCCACGGCCTGGTCGCCTCGCCCTACAAGTCGGCCTATGTCGCCGCCAAGCACGGCATCCTGGGCCTGACCAAGACCATCGCGCTGGAAGTGGCCCAGCAGGGGATCACCTGCAACGCCATCTGCCCCGGCTTCGTGAAGACCCCGCTGGTCGAGGCCCAGATCGCCGACCAGGCCAAGGCCCGCGGCATCAGCGAAGAAGCGGTGATGAAGGACGTGATCCTGGCCGCCCAGCCCACCAAGCAGTTCGTCACCGTCGAGCAGTTGGCCGGCCAGCTACTCTACCTGGTCAGCGACCTAGGCGCCTCGGCCAACGGCGCGGCGTTCACCGTCGACGGCGGCTGGACCGCCCAGTAGCCTTCACTCCGCTCAATCCCCGCCTTCGCGGGGAAGCTCGGACCATGGGGGGATCCTGAGCTTCGATCGCTCTCGGAAAGAGGCCGCCCCATGCCCATCGCGCCGCTGAGGAAGAAGCCCAAGGGTCCGCGCCCGATCAGTCTGGCGCTGCAGGGCGGCGGCGCCCACGGCGCCTTCGAGTGGGGGGTCATCGACCGCCTGCTGGAGGAGGAGGGCCTGGAGATCCAGGCCATCACCGCCGCCTCGGCCGGGGCCATGAACGCAGTGGCCTACACCTCGGGCCTGATCGCCGGCGGCCGCGACGGCGCCAGGGCCGCGCTCGACGACTTCTGGAAGCAGGTCAACCGCAAGGGCGGCCGCAACGTCTTCGGCGACACCAGCATCTGGACCAGCGCCTTCGGGGGCGCCTTCGAGGGCGCGACCGACTGGATCAAGAACACGCCGGGCTGGCGGATGGCCGAGACCCTGGCCCTGTCGCTCAGCCCCTACGAGTTCAACCCGTTCAACCTGAACCCGCTGCACGACATCCTCGAGGAGGCGATCGACTTTTCCGCCCTGCGCGAGCGCTCGCCGGTCAAGCTCTACATCGCCGCCACGGCGGTGCGCACCAGCAAGGCCAAGGTGTTCCGCGAGAGCGAGCTGACCGCCCGCCACGTGATGGCCAGCGCCTGCCTGCCGCAGGTGTTCCAGGCGGTCGAGATCGACGGCGAGCCCTACTGGGACGGCGGTTTCCTGGCCAACCCGCCGCTTTGGCCGCTGTTCTACGACCAGACGCCGGACGACATCCTGCTGGTCAGCCTCAACCCCTTCGTCCGCGACGAAACGCCCAGGAGCCCGGGCGAGATCATGGACCGCCTGAACGAGATCACGTTCAACGCGGCGTTGTCCTCGGAGCTTCGCGCCATCGGCTTCGTGCAGAAGCTGCTCGACGAAGGCCTCTTGAAAGACAATGCCCGGGGGCGCTATCGGCGCATGCTCGTTCACGCCATCAAGGCCGACGGGCCGCTGGCCGACCTGTCGCTGGCGTCCAAGTTCAATACCGAGTGGAGCTTTCTGACCGACCTCAAGGCCCGTGGGCGCAAGGCGGCGGAAGACTGGCTCGGCGAGTGCATGTCCCAGGTGGGCGAGCGCTCGACTGTCGATTTGAAGTCTGGTTTCGCATGATTACCCCCGCCCCGACCCCCTCCCCCACCGCCGGCGTCATCTGCCTGCGGGGGCATGAGGTGCTGCTGATCAAGCGCGGCACGCCGCCTCGCCTTGGCCAATGGAGCCTGCCGGGCGGGCGCATCGAGTTCGGCGAGACGGCCGAGGCCGCGGCCCTGCGCGAACTGCGCGAGGAGACGGGCGTCGAGGCCAGGCTGCTGGGCCTGATCGACGTGGTCGACGGCGTCTTCACCTCGCGCGAGACCGGCGAGACCACCCGCCACTTCGTGATGTTCGACTACGCCGCCGAATGGACCGGCGGCGAGCCCCACGCCGGCGACGACGCCGCCGACGCCCGCTTCTTCACGCGCGAAGAGGCCATGGCGGCCGTGGAATGGGACCTGACCCGCCAGGTGATCGCCCAGACCTACGACCTGTTCCGGCGCTAGCAACGGCTCGGACCAGCACAAGTAATAATCGCACAAAGAAAGATTCTATTTAAGGTTGCAGCGACCGCCTGTTGGGCCTGATGCTTTGCCTGCCTGGCCACGCCACGACGGCGACCGGCCGCAAGGGGAGGCATCGATGTCCACGCAACGCTCCTGCCAGATCTCCGTCCAGAGCCTGATCGGCGACTCGGCCATCATCACGCTGTGGCACAAGAACTCCGACTACGGTGTGACCAGCCAGACCTGGGAGGTCCCGGCCGACGGCACGTGCGGCCCGATGACCGTGCGCTTCAACACCGGCCTGGGCTCGCTGACCGTTCAGGACTACTGGGCCGTCAAGGTGGTGGTCCAGGGCGGTTCGGCCCAGGGCGTGTTCCACAGCGTCGGCTCGGGCAACTGGACCGAGTGCCAGTTGCAGTCGCCGGACGCGGGCCAGTCGATCGTCTTCAAGGTCGACACCAGCAGCCTGCAGATCACCMTGCCCTCGGGCGGCACGAGCACGCAGATGCAGCTGACCTCGCCCCTGGCCCAGGTCGACAACGTCTTCGTGCTGATGCTGGAGAACCACTCGTTCGACAACATCTTCGCCTTCTCGGGCATTCCTGGCATCGTCGGCTCGTCGAGCCAGAACATGAACGCGTACAATGGCGTCCAGTACTTCTGCGCCGCGCCGGCCCCGACGGCCATGCCCACCGATCCAGGGCACGAGTTCGCCGACACCTACGAGCAGCTGTGCGGCGAGGGGGCGGTGCATTCGCCCTGGTCGAGCTATGGATCGCCCACGGCGACCGGTTTCGTGGCCAACTACGCCACCAGCCTCAGCGAGTTGAAGGACCACAACCCCGCCTACCTGCCGACGCCGAACGAATACGGCGACATCATGCTGTGCTTCGACACGCCCAATCAGCTGCCGGTGATCTACCAGCTGGCCACCGAGTTCGCGGTCTGCGACCGCTGGTGGTCGTCGCTGCCTGGGCCCACCTGGCCCAACCGCTTCTTCGTGCACGGCGCCTCGTCGGCGGGCTGGGCGGACTCGCCGGGCGACACCGACATCGCCAAGTGGGAAACGGTGAGCGGCTTCACCTATCCCAGCGGCGCCTCGATCTATGACCGGCTGGGCGACGCCCGGATGAACTGGCGGATCTATGTCGACGAGGACGGCGACACCCTTGGCGGCATTCCCCAGGTGTCGTCGCTGAAGGGCATAACCTACAAGATCGACACCGAGTCCTTCTCGGACTTCGCCGGCGACCTGCTGGGCCCCTACCCCTATCCCTACACCTTCATCGAGCCGAACTACGGCGACATCGCCGGCGGCACCTATGTGGGCGGCTCCTCGCAGCACCCGATGGACTCGATGGCCAGGGGCGAGGCCCTGATCAAGGCGACTTACGAGGCGATCCGCGCCTCGCCGGGCTGGGAGCGCAGCCTGCTGATCGTCACCTATGACGAGCACGGCGGCTTCCATGACGCCGTCCCGCCCTACGGCGCCACCCCGCCGAACGACGGCTCGCCCCGGGACCTGTCGATCAACTCCGGCGGCTTCCTGTTCGACCAGTACGGGGTGCGGGTGCCGGCCGTGATCGTCTCGCCGCTGATCCCGCAGGCCTCGGTGAGCCATACGCAGTACGACCACGCCTCGGTGGCGGCCACGCTGGAGGCCCTGTGGGGCCTGCCGTACATGACCGCCCGCGACCAGCACGCCAACACCGTGCTGCCGCTGCTGTCGCTGGGATCTCCGCGCACGGACTGCCCGCTGACGCTGAACAGTCCCGCGCCCCAGGCCCTGGCGGCCGCCGTGACCCCCGCGCCGATGACGGCCGAGGTCGCCGCCCAGCCCCTGCCCTCCAGCGGCAACACCATCGGCTTCCTGCATATCATGGCCAAGACCGACCTGGCCCTGGCCAACGGCGATCCCGCCGCCGGTGCGGCCATCCAGGCCCGGGTGGCGGCGATCAAGACCCGGGGCGAGGCCGCGGCCTACTTCGCCGAGGTCACCGCCAAGGCGGCCGCGGCCCGGGCCGCCCTCGATGCGGCGAAGACCTCGGCCGCGACCGCCGCCACGTCCAAGCCGCTCGAACCAGCCTGATTTCTGGACCCGAAAGTCCATAATAAGGCATTGAAATTTATACACTTGTCGAACCGAAGCTTCGGTGAGACGCTTTCCTCGTGATCGGCAGCCTCGACGTCAGAGCGCGGCGCCGGTTCACGAGGAAACGAGAGAGATGACCCCGCAAGACATCGCGGGCCTGGCCCCGCCGCGCGGACTTCTGGCGATGATCGCGCTGATGCTGTCGGCCATGGCCGCCTGCTTCTGGACCCCGGAAATGGATCCCGAACACATCCTCGACGACGAGCGCCGATAGAGCCTGGTTCGGATCGGCGCTCAACCGCTCTGACCCTCTGCTACCGAGCTTCCACGCCTTCGCGGGGAAGGACGGATTTGGGGACGAGCATCGAGTGACTGTCCACCGACCCTAGGGTCTGCACTCAATTGGCGTGCAAAGAAACGTGTCTTCCCGGCCGGAGGAGCGCGCCAGCGATCCGTAGAGCCGGGATCTCCCACGTCGGCAGGTTCTGAACTGTGGGAGATCTCGGCGCTCCGCTGCGCTGCGGCCGAGATGACAACCGCTATAAGCTATTGAAACAGATAGCCCATTGCCCTCGGTCAATTGAGCACCGACCCTAGGGCCGGTAGTTTCCCCAGCCCCAGCAGCCGGGACGCGGCGTTCCGGCCAGCCCCTCGGCGTCGACGCACAGCAGGCCCGCGTCCGGCCCCGCGCCGCCGGGCGGCGAGATCCAGGCCACCACCCCGTTCTCCACCCCAACCAGGGCCGCGTCGCGCTTGTCCGACAGGTTGCGGCTCTTCCAACCGCCAAGGTCGACGGTCAGCACGCCATAGCCCGGCCGCGTCGAGGCGTGCCAGCGCAAGCCGTCCCGCCGCGCGAAGACCTTGGGATCCTGCGGCAGGCGCTGGCCGACGGCGAGGCCGGCCAGCGTCTGCGCGCCCTGCTCGCGCGCTCGCGCCCGATCGCGGTTCATGACCGGCAGCTTCACGGCGAACGGCAGCAGGGCCAGGCCCTGCATGTCGCTCTCGTCCAGGGGCCGACGGCGGGCCGGGCGTGCGATCGCCGGTCGCGGCGGCGGCGGCGCGCAGTCGACCGACAGCCGCTCGGGCGCCGGCAGGCGGGCCGCCTCCCAGCGCGCCAGAAAGCCCGCGCCGTCCTCCAGCGGCAGTTGGCCGAAGCCAGCCAGGAACGGCCCGGCCCGCCGCTGCCGGACCCAGCGCTCATAGGCCTTGCGCTGGGCCATCGGCGGGGCGGGCGCCCTGGCGCGTTCACGCGCCGGCCGCAGCACCGCCACAAGCCGCCCGTCGCGGAACGCCAGCACCGGATCGCCGATCGTCAGGTCCCTGAGCTCGGAGGCCAGGCGCGAGCGGCAGACCGGCGCCTCGGGGCCTCGCGCCTCGTCGCCATAGGTGCGCCAGACCGCCTGCCGGCGCAGCGCCCCGGGATCGGCGACCAGCTCGTCGAGGGTGAAATAGACGTCCGCACCGCCGTCGCCGGCGACCTCGAAGCCACGCGGCAGCGGCGTCCGGGCCGGCGCGCCGGTCAGCCTGGCGCGAACCTCGACCGGCGTCAGGCCGATCAGGTCGCCGACGGCCGCCTCGCCCGCCCGCGCGCCGTCAACCGCCAGGAGGGCCAGCGCCGCGGCAAGTCCGATCCTCACGCCCATGCCGGCCTCCCAGGTCCAACCCTGGGAGGAGAGCACGCCCAGGTCTCGCCCGCCATGAAAAAGCGAGTGAACAATCACACTCGACCTTTGCGCATGCCCTCGCGGAAGGATTGCCGCCGTCCCGACGAGGCGCACACTCGCCGGAGGGTCCCGCCCGAGGGCCGTTGCGAACGACAAGAGAGGGAGACCGCCATGGCCCTGCGAACGCCGCTGTGCGACCTGCTGCACGTCGACCATCCGATCCTGCTGGCCGGCATGGGCGGGGTGTCCTACGCGCCCCTGGCCGCGGCGGTTTCGGCCGCGGGCGGCTATGGCGTGCTAGGCATGGCCGGAACCTCGCCGGACTTCATCCGCCGACAGATGCGTCAGGTCCGCGCCCTGACCGACAAACCGTTCGGCGTCGACCTGCTGGCCGCCACGCCCGACGCCCTGACCGCCAGCGTCGAGGTGATCATCGAGGAAGGCGCCAGCGCCTTCGTCGCCGGGCTGGGCGTGCCCATGCCGATCATCGCCCGGCTGCACGCGGCCGGGCTGAAGGTGATGGTGGTCTGCGGCACGGTGCGCCATGCGCAGAAGGCGCGCGACGCCGGCTGCGACGCGGTGATCTGCCAGGGCGGCGAGGGCGGCGGCCATACGGGCCTGGTCGGCACCCTGCCGCTGGTCGCCCAGGCGGTCGAGGCCGTCGACATCCCGGTGATCGCGGCCGGCGGCCTGCACGACGGGCGAGGCCTGGCCGCCGCCCTGGCGCTGGGCGCCCAGGGCGTGTGGATGGGCACCCGCTTCATCGCCAGCCACGAGGCCCACGCCGGCGAGGTCTATCGCCAGGCCGTGCTGGACGCCCGCGACGAAGACACCGTGCGCACCCGCTGCTACTCGGGCAAGCCGATGCGGGTGCGCGCCAACCCCTATGTCGACGACTGGGAGACGCGGACCGGCGAGATCCAGCCCTTCCCGCTGCAGGCCATGGCCAGCGTCCAGGCCGGGGTGCTGGGCGGCATCGGCGGCCAGACCGAGGGCCTGGACCCGGACCGCTCGTGCCTGGCCATGGGCCAGAGCGCCGGCGGGATCCGCCAGGTGCTGCCGGCCGGCGAAATCGTCGCGGGCCTGGTCGCCGAGGCCGAAACCGCCATCCGCCGCAGCGCGGCGCTGGTGGCTTGAGGGGGCTCCCTTCAGCTTCTGCGCTCTACCGCCCCGACGACAGCACCGTCAGATGCTTGCCGGTGGTGTCCGGCGCCAGCGGCGACTGGGTGACCAGGATCGTCGTGCCGGGAACGATCACCTTGCGCACCGCCGTGCGGAAGCCGTCGGGCATCCGGGTCTTGGCCATCAAGCCCTGGTCGAGCGGCCGGTCGGCCTCGTCCTCGTGGCCGGGCGCGCCGACATAGGCCCAGCGCGGCGCGCCGTCCTCGACGCCCGTGCAGACCAGCACGTGGGTCTGGAAGTCCTCGTCGGGGAAGACGACGCCCGCGCGGCCGATCTCGACGCCGTTGCGCAGCACCACGGCCCGGTGGTCGCTGCGCGAGGCGATGATGGTGACGGGGCCGGCCGGGGAGGCTTCCGGCGCCCAGCGCCAGTCCTCGCCGTAGGGCGGCGGTTCGCCCCCCCCCTTCGAAGCCGGCGTTCATCGGCATGCCCAGCACCCCGGCCGCCTGCGGCATGGCGGCGGGGGGCTCGCCGGCCTTGCCGACCACGATCACCGTGCCGCCCATCGGCGCGATGCCGAACAGCAGCTTGGCGAAGCCCATCGGCAGGTGCACGCAGCCGTGGCTTTCCGGATAGCCGGCAGGCCGCCGGCGTGCAGCGCCACCCCGTCCCAGGTCAGCCGCTGCTGAAAGGGCATGGGGGCGCTGTTGTAGAGGCTGGACCGGTGGTTGGCGTCCTTCTGCAGGATCGTGAACACCCCCGTCGGCGTCTCGTGGCCTTCCTTGCCGCTCGACACCGTCGAGACGGCGATGCGCACGCCGTTGCGATAGACCGTGGCCAGCTGCCGCGACAGGTCGACATGCACCACGACCGGTCCCTTCGGCGCGATCTGCGGGGCCCACACCCACTGGCCGGGCTTGAGCGTCTCGCCCGTGCGGGCCAGCTCCACCGCCGAGCTGGCCTTGGCGCCCTGAGCCAGGGCCGCGCCGGGCGCGATCATCCCGGCGGCCAGGACGAGGGAAAAAGCGCGACGCGAAGGGATCATTTGGCGGCGATGGTCAGGGTGTAGCTGGCGGTTTCGTTGCGGCGCGCGGCGTTGCGCATCAGGTAGACCTGCACGGTGTAGTCGCCGCTGGACGGGATCTTCACCGCCGCGCTGCTTCCCGAGGTCGAACCGACGAACATCGCCGCATCGGCGCCCGGGGCGGCGATGTTGAAGTAGCTGGAGGCGTTGCTGGTCTTGAGGTCGACCTTCAGGGTCTGGCCGGCGGCGACCCCGACCTTGTAGTTCACGGACGCATAGCCCTTGATCGAGCCCTTGATCGTCTTGGACGAGGTTCCCTTGGCGAAATGCACCGTCTCGGTGCGGGCGAGCATGTCGATCTCCAGGGCGGGGAAGGTCTCGAAGCGAGGATAGGTTGAGCCCCGGGCTAGGCGCAATCGCACGAACCACCGATAGTCGCCGCGTATCGCAGTCTGGAGCATCCCCGTGCGCGTCGCCGTGTTTTCGACCAAGGCCTACGACCGTCGTTTCCTCGATCGGGCCAATGCCGGCGGCGGCCACGCCATCGACTATTTCGAGGCCCGGCTGGACGCGACCACCGCCGCCCTGGCGGCCGGCTACCCGGCGGTCTGCGTGTTCGTCAACGACCGGCTGGACGCGGCGGCGCTGAGGATCCTGGCGGCGGGCGGCACGCGGGCGATCGCCCTGCGCTGCGCCGGCTACAACAATGTCGACCTGGCCGAAGCCGAGCGGCTGTCGATCATCGTGGTGCGGGTGCCGGCCTATTCGCCCGAGGCGGTGGCCGAGTTCACCGTCGGCCTGCTGCTGGCGCTGGACCGCAACATCGCCCGCACCTGGGGCCGGGTGCGCGAGAACAACTTCGCCCTCGACGGGCTGATGGGCCGCAACCTGTCGGGGCGCACCATGGGGGTGGTCGGCACGGGCCGGATCGGGGCCCTGGTGGCCCGGAGCCTGAGGCTGGGCTTCAACTGCCGGGTGCTGGCCAGCGACGTGGCCCAGGATCCCGAACTGGTCGCCATCGGGGTGGAGTATGTCGACCGCCAGACCCTGCTGCGGCAGGCCGACGTCGTCACCCTGCACTGCCCGCTGACGCCCGACACCCGCTACCTGATCGACGCGGCCGCCATCGCCGCCGCCCGCGACGGCCTGACCATCGTCAATACCAGCCGCGGCGCGCTGATCGAAACCGCCGCCCTGATCGAGGGCCTGAAGAGCCGCAAGATCGGCGGGGTGGCGCTGGACGTCTACGAGCAGGAGGCGGACCTGTTCTTCGAGGACCTGTCGAACGAGATCGTCCAGGACGACGTCTTCCAGCGCCTGCTGACCTTTCCCAACGTGCTGATCACCGGCCACCAGGCCTTTCTCACCGAGGAGGCGCTGTCGGCCATCGCGCAGACCACCCTGGCCAGCCTTGACGAGATCGAGGCGGGCCGGCCGCCGATCAACGCCGTCACCGCCGGACAGGTGCGGCCGTCGCGATGAGCATGGACCGCTTTCTCAACGAGACCTCGCTGACGATCATCGCCGCGACGCTGTTCGCCCTGCTGGTGCTGGCGCGGGAAGGCGCGTCCAGGCTGGCGCGGCGACTGTCGGGCGAGCGGCACGTGGTCAGCGAGTCCGGCTACGTGCTGTCGGGGGTGCTGGGCCTGCTGGCCCTCTTGATCGCCTTCACCTTCGGCCTGGCGCTGGATCGCTACGAGACCCGCTACAACCTGCTGGTGGCCGAGGCCGCCGCCCTCAACACCGCCGACATGCGGGTGCGGCTGCTCGACCAGCCGGCGTCCGGGCGCCTGGTCGAGCTGGTGCGCGCCTATGCCGAGGTGCGCCTGGCCTATGGCGAGGCCGACGCCGCTCGCAAGCCGCCCTTCGCCGAGCAGTCGGCGCGGCTGCGCAAGGAGATCCAGGGCGAGACGCTGCGCGCGGCCCGCAACGTCCGCGACCGCCCCTTCGCGCCGCTGGTGGTGCAGGGCGTCAACGACGCCCTGGCCGTCGGGGTCGAGCGCGAGGCGGCCCACAACGCGCCCCTGCCCACGACGGTGATCATGGTGCTGGTGGTCTACGCCGTCGTGGTGGCCGCCGTGCTCGGCTACACCCTGCCCGCCCCGCACCACCAGCATCGCCTGGTGTCGGGCCTGCTGTTCCTGCTGCTGACCCTGGCCCTGACGCTGATCCTGGACCTGGACCGGGCCCGCAGCGGCTCGATCCGCATCGACCAGGGGCCGATGCAGCGCCTGGTGCGGTCGCTGGAGCACGCCCCGCCGCCCGCCCAGCATGTCGTGGCCCAGCCGCATTGAACCGGCCCCGCCGCCCTTGACGGTTTCGCGCAAAATCGTGCGCTTGCGCCGAACCATGGGTTGAAGCTGGGCCGGTTTGGGTCTTTGCTGGCGTTCCCACCCGGCCACGGCCGGCGCGATGACGTCCTTCCTCCCGTTCCCCAGGAGCCGCCAATGGACCGCCGCAAGCTTCTTTCCTTCGGCCTGCTGGCCGTCCTGCCCGGCCTGGCGCACGCCCAGGGCCACGGCAACCATGGCCCCGGCGGCCAGGGTCCCGGACAGGGCGGCTCCGGCGGCCAGGGCCCCGGACGCCCCGGACAGGGCTCGGGTCCCGGCTCGGGCGGCGGACGCCCTCCGGGGCAAGGCTCCGGGCAAGGACCTGGTCAGGGCCCCGGCCACGGTCCCGGACATCCCGGCGGCGGCTCGCCGTCCCGTCCGCCGACCACGCGCCCCCCGTCCACGCGCCCCCCGTCGGGCCAGCGCCCGCCCAGCCGCCCGCGTCCCACCCCGCCGATGGGTCCGCACC
>NZ_JBFTJR010000057.1:0-32501 GCF_056395525.1 Caulobacter sp. 10L414 | reverse complement strand
CCCCAGAGGGGGAGGAACTCCGCGGAATAGATGCTCCCCCTCTGGGGGAGCTGTCGCGAAGCGACTGAGGGGGCCTTCGCCCCCTACAGCTTCACCAGCATCTTCCCGAGGTTCTCGCCCGAGAACAGCTTGATGAAGGCTTCGGGGGCGCGCTCGACGCCTTCGACCACGGTCTCCTTCCAGGTCAGCTTCCCGGAATTGATCCAGTCGGCCATGTCGCGGACGAAGGCTGGGAACAGGTCGTAGTGGTTGGAGACGATGAAGCCCTCCAGCCTCAGGCTCTTGCCCACCGCCTGGATGATGTTGGCCGGGCCGGTCGGGCGGCCGGTCTCGTTGTACTGCGAGATCATCCCGCACAGGGCGAAGCGGCCGAAGGGGCGGGCCGAATTGAGGGCGGCTTCCAGGTGCACGCCGCCGACGTTCTCGAAATAGACGTCGATGCCCTTCGGCGCGACCTTGGCCAGCTCGGCGGTCACGTCGGGGGTGGCCTTGTAGTCGATCACGTGGTCGACGCCGATCTCCTTGAGGAAGGCGACCTTCTCGGGCCCGCCGGCCGAGCCGATCACCGTGTGGCCCTTGATCTTGGCGATCTGGCAGACGACCGAGCCCACCGCGCCGGCGGCGGCCGAGACGAAGACGATGTCGCCTTCCTTGAGGGCGGCCACGCGCAGCAGGCCGGCATAGGCGGTCATGCCGGGCATGCCGGCCACGCCCAGGAAGGTCTGGGGCGGCATGCCGTGGGTGCTGAGGCGCATGATCCCGCCCATCGGGCCGGCGGCGGCCAGGGCCTTGGGGTTGGCGTTGTAGGCCTCGCGCCAGCCGAACATCGAGCTGACGATGTCGCCGACCTTGAAGTCCGGATCGTTGGAGGCCGTGACCTCGCCGACCGCGCCGCCCTGCAGGGCCTTGCCCAGTTCGAACGGCGGCACATAGCTCTTCCGGTCGGTCATGCGGCCGCGCATGTAGGGGTCGACTGACATGTAGAGGTTCTTGACCTGGATCTCGCCGTCGCCGGGCGGCGGCAGCTCGACGCTGGCCAGTTCGAAGTTCTCGGCGGTCGGCACGCCGACGGGGCGGCTCTTGAGGCGGATCTCACGCGACGTGGTCATGGCGACCTCCCTTCATGTTCTGGTTCAAACGAATGTTTAGCGCCGGCTCGTCTCCGCCGCCAAAGCTTTTCGCGCTTCGTCGAAGCGGCTAGAGACGGGCCCATGACCCAAGAAGCGCAAGTCCAAGCTCTCAAAGCCGGTGTTGTCGGCGCCGGCGTGTTCGGTGGCTACCACGCGAAGAAATATGTCGAGCTGCCGGGCGTCGAGCTGGTGGCCGTGTTCGACATCGACCTGTCGCGTGCGCAGGCCCTGGCCGGTCCGCTGGGCGCGGCGGCCTATGACGACATGGACGCCTTCCTGGCCGCCGTCGACGTCGTCACCGTCGCCACGCCGGCCGTGCACCACGCCAAGGCGGCGCTGGCGGCGCTGAAGGCGGGCAAGCCGGTCTATTCCGAAAAGCCCCTGGCGGTGAGCCCCGAGGACGCCGACGCCCTGATCGCCGCCGCCGCCAAGGCCGGCGTGCCGCTGGCCTGCGGCCACCAGGAACGGGTCGTGTTCCAGGCCATGGGCCTGCTGGACATTCCCGAGCAGCCGACCCGCCTTGAAGCGGTGCGTCGCGGCACGCCGTCGGACCGCAATCTCGACGTCTCGGTGGTGCTGGACCTGATGATCCACGACATCGATCTGGCCCTGGCGCTTTGCGCCGCCGATCCGGTGGCGGTGGAAGGCGAGGGCGAGGCCGATCGCGGCTATGGCCTGGACTGGGTGAAGGTTGAGGCGACCTTCGCCAACGGCTTCACCGCCGTGTTCGACAGCTCGCGCGTGGCGCAGGCCCGCGAGCGGACGATGAAGGTGGTCTATCCGTCGGGCGAGGTCGAGATCGACTTCCTGGCCCGCACCTTCCGCAACACCACTCCGTTCCCGCTGATCGAAGACTTCACCGAGACCCCGGCCGGCAAGGATCCCCTGGGCCAGAGCGTCGCCGGCTTCCTCAAGGCCGTGCGCGGCGAGGCCCCGCGTCCTGTGGTCACCGGTGAGGAAGCCGCCCGGGCGCTCGACCTGGCGCTGGCGGTCGAGCACTCGACGGAGTGAGGCGTGCGCGGCGGCCTCAGCGCCGCCGCTTCAGGCTCGTCATCTGCAGCACGGTGGCGATGGCCGCCAGGCCCGCGCCCATCAGGGCCACGCTGCTCCAGCCGCCCAGGTTCCAGGCCGCCGCCGCGGTGGCCGAGCCGGCCGCGCCGCCCAGGAACATCCCGCCCATGAACAGGGTGTTCAGTCGCGCCCGGGCCTCGGGCCGCAGGGCGTAGACCAGGTGCTGGTTCGAGACCAGCGAGCCCTGCACCGCGAAGTCGAGCAGCACGACGCCCACAAGCAGGCCGGCGATCGAGACCCAGGTTCCAAACAGGATCCAGGAGGCCAGGGTCAGCACCGCGCCCAGCGCGATGGTCAGGTGCGGGCCGCGCTTGTCGGCGATGCGACCGGCGACCGGGGCGGCCAGGACGCCCACCACGCCGACGATCCCGAACAGGCCGGCGACGTCGGCCCCGAGCGAGAAGCGCTGCTGCAGTTGCAGGGCCAGGATGGTCCAGAAGGCGGTGAAGGCGGCGAACAGGCTGGCCTGGGTCAGGGCCGCCAGGCGCAGTTCCGGGAACTCGCGCCACAGCTTGCCCAGCGAAGCCAGCAGCTCGGCGTAGGAGAGGTCGGTGTCGGGCTTGCTGCGTGGCAGGGCCAGGGCCATCAGGGCAGCGGCGGCCAGGGCGATCGGCGCGCCCAGCCAGAACATCGCCCGCCAGCCGCCGTGGGTGGCCACGAACCCGGCCAGGGTGCGCGAAAGCAGGATGCCGCACAGCAGGCCCGACATCACCGTGCCGACGGTGGCGCCGCGCTTTTCCGGCGCCGACAGGTGGGCGGCGAAGGGCACGATCTGCTGGGCCACCGTGGCCCCGGCCCCGACCAGCAGCGAGGCCAGCAGCAGGAGGGCGGTGCTGGGCGCCAGGGCGGCGGCGACCAGGGCTGCGGCCAGCACCAGGAACTGGCCGACGATCAGGCTCTTGCGCTCCATCCGGTCGCCCAGCGGCGTCAGCAGGAAGAGGCCGGCGGCGTAGCCCAACTGGGTGGCGGTGGGCACGAAGGCCGTCGCCGCGCCGGGCAGGTTGCGCTCGATCAGGCCCAGCATCGGCTGGTTGTAGTAGATGTTGGCCACGGCCAGGCCGGCGGCGGCGGCCATGGCGAAGGTCAGGCCCCGGCCCAGGGCGGGCGTGGAGTCAGCGGGAAGGGCGGCGGTGCTCATGATCGGCTCCAGGCCGCCCGGGTTGGGGGGAGGGGGCGGCGTTCCGTGTCAGTCGCCGAGCTATATAGAGCATCCCATGATCGTTTATAGTATGGCCTTGCGGTAAGCTGGCATAACGGAATTCGATAGAATGGATCTCGCCGACGTCGGCGTCTTCGTGGAAGCGGCCCGGGCCGGCAGCCTGGCGGGCGCCGCGCGACGCCTCGCCAWCACCCCGATGGCCGCCTCGCGCCGCATGGCGGCGCTGGAGCAGGAGGTCGGGGCCAGGCTGGTGCATCGCACCACCCGCTCGCTGTCGCTGACCACCGAGGGCGAGGCCTTCCTAGCCGGCCCAGCCGCCGGTAGGCCTCGGCGCGGTTGAGCAGGTTCTGGTAAGCCGTCGGCTCCAGGCGCAGCGCGGTGTCGAAGTCGACCAGCGCGTCGGCCGGGCGGTTCATCACGATCAGGACCGCGGCCCGCCGGCGGCGCTGCAGCGCGCTTTCGGGCTCCAGCTTGATGGCGGCGTCGGCCGAGGCCAGGGCCTTGTCGAGAAGGTTTTGCCGCACCATGGCGTCGGAATAGGCCCCGACCACCTCGGCGTCGTCGGTGTTGGCGGCGTAGGCCGCCTCGAGCGCGGCCATGCCTTCGGCGGCCCTGCCCATGCGGATCAGCAGGATCGCGCGCTTGATGGCCAGCACGGGATCGTCGTCGGCCTTCAGCGCCGCGGTCGCGTAGGCCAGGGCCTTGGCGTCGCCGTCCCGCTCGCGCAGCACGTCGGTCTTGCCGCGCACGGCCAGGCGGAAGCCCGGGCTGACCGTCAGAGCGCGTTCGTAGGCCAGCAGGGCGTTGTCGTACTGGTCGTCGGCGTAGAGATAGTCGCCGATCCCGGCGAGCACGGTCCCGTCGTCGGCCTTGGCGATGGCGATCGGCCAGGCCGTCTCGGCGGTCTCCTTCGGGTCGGCCTTGAACTGATAGATCCGCGGCACCTGGTCGTCGAACTTGCTGGCCTGCTTGCCGACCAGCTTGGCCTCTTCGGCGCTGATCTCCGGCACGAGGGTGCGGCGGCTGGTGACCGCGCGCAGCACGCCGTGGTCCATGAACGTCTCGCGTTCGTAGGACACGCCGCCGATCAGCGCGTTGATCGAGTCCATCGCATAGCCCCACTTCCAGCCGTCCTTTTCCGGCGGCAGCCGCACGGTGGCGCTCCAGCGGTTGTAGCTGGGGAAGTCGGTCATCCAGGGCGCGGTCTGGTCCTGCTCGCGCGGACGCCGCAGCGGCGCGGGCGCGCCGAAGCCGACGATGTTGAGGTAGTAGTAGCGGCCGTTCTCGGCGTCGCCCTCCCACTCCATCTCGCCTTCGCCCTCGAAGGTCAGGACCACGGTGTTGCGGGCCTCGTCATAGCGCCAGGCGACGGTCTCGGGATCGACCCAGGTGTAGGAGTCCGCCCAGTAGGCCTTGAGCTTGCGCTCGGCGTCGTCCTTCGACAGCTGGGACATGCCGACCTTGAAGCCGAAGGCGGCGTCGCCGCGGATGATCTGCTCGCCGCTGACCCGGGCCGGCTTGTCCACGCCGCGCGAGGCGTCGATGGTCAGGGCCATCGCGCCCTCGGCCAGGACCGGCGGCACGGCGGCCACGGGCTCCAGCGACACCGCGCCCGCGCGCAGCGGCAGGACCCAGCGGAACGACGGTTCGGGCAGGCGGGTCAGGTCGGTGTCGCCCATGCGGGTGCCGTCCAGCCAGTAGGTCCGGCCGTCGATCACGGCGCGGACCAGCACGTGGTCGAAGGCCGCGGCGATGGGCAGGCGCTCGTTGACGCCGTCGTCGCTCTGGGTGTTGACCAGCGCCGCCTCGGCCGGAACGCCCAGCTCGCGCAGCAGGGCCAGCAGCAGCACGGTCTTGCCCTTGCAGTCGCCGTAGCGGCGCTTCCAGGTCTCGTCGGCGCTCGCCGGGCGATAGGCCCCGTCGTCGAGCCCGACGAAGACATAGCGGATGCGCTCCTGGACGAGGGCGAGGGCCGCGGTGGCGCGGGCCAGCGGATCGGTCGTGGAGGCTGCGATGCGGTCCGCCTCGGCCTTGATCGGCGAGTTCGGCGCCAGGGCCGAGGTCTGCTCGTACAGCGGCAGCATCAGGTGGGAGACATCGGCCCAGTCGGAAAAGCCGCTGAACTGCACGAGCCGCCGCATGTTGTAGCGCAGCGGCGCGCCGTCGGTGGCGATGGCGCTCTTGGGATCGCGCATCTCGACGTCGAGGACGTAGTCGGAGCCCTGCTCGACAGGCTTCAGGGCGCCCAGGTCGGGCGTGGCGCGCCAGGTCAGGTCGCGGCCCTTGGGCCAGGTCAGCCGCATGCGGTAGGCGCCGGCGGTCTCGGTCGGGGGCAGGACCATGCCGCCTTGCGAATGCTGGCCCAGCGTGGGGTCGCGGCGCTTGGTCGTGGCGGCGAACTCGACCTCGTCGCCCACCTGCAGGCCCGGCGCCTGCAGCGTGGCGGTCAGGTCGCCCGACAAGGTCGACATTTCGAGGTTGTTCTCGCGCTGGAGCACGGTGAACTTGGTCTTGGCCAGGATGTCGATCTCGCGCCCGTCGCGCAGGATGCGCAGGCGGTGGACCTTCAGGTCGTCGGAGCTGGGGTTCCACACCGCCGAGACGTTGCCGATGGACAGGGCCTCGGGCTTGAGGATCTTCATCCGGTAGGCGGTGTAGAACTCGTCGCCGTCGGCCCCGATGCGGATCTGGGTGTCGGTGTAGAGCACCTGCACGGCCGCGCCGTCCGGGGCGGCGGTTCCGGTGGGAGCGGGCGGCGGCGAGATCCACGACGGCGCCGGGCCGTAAAGGACCGTGCGCGATCCGGCGTGCGCGCTCCCGGCCGCGGCCAGGATCGCCGCGGCGATGCTCAAAACTCTCATCGAAAGCCCCCTTGGTACTCGCGCGGACAATAGCCAAGCTAACCGTGGGGGCAACTTTCGGCTGCGCTCCGGGAGCGGATGTTCCCATTGCGTGAGCGCTCGACAGGCGATCAGGCGGGCTGGGGTCCGTTTTTCATTGTTTGCAGCCCGCCGCCGGTCCATCCCCGGGGACTGTTTCGTATACGGAGGCCGCCTTGACCGACAATCGCACCCACAAAGAGCGCATGCTGGCCGGCGATCTCTACGACCCGATGGACGCCGAGATCGTCGCCGACCAGGAGCAGGCCCTGGCCTGGATGGAGCGCTACAACGCGCCCGGCCAGACGATCGCCCAGCGCCAGGTCCTGCTGGCCGAGCGCTTCGCCAGCGTCGGGGGCGGGGCCAACATCCGCGCGCCGTTCCATTGCGACTACGGCTACAACATCACCCTGGGCGACGGGGTGTTCATGAACTTCGGCTGCGTGATCCTGGACGTGGTGGCGGTGACCATCGGCGACCGCACCATGATCGGCCCGCACGTGAAGATCTTCGCCGCCGACCACCCGCGCGACGCCGACACCCGCAAGACGGGGCTGGAGTTCGGACGGCCGGTGATCATCGGCAAGGACGTCTGGATCGGCGGCGGGGCGATCATCGTCCCGGGCGTGACCATCGGCGACGGCGCGGTGATCGGGGCGGGGGCGGTGGTCACCCGCGATGTGCCGGCCGGCGCGACGGCGGTCGGCAATCCGGCCCGCGTGAAGGCCTGAAGACAAAAAAGCCCGACAAAAAGTTCGGGCAAGCTGTCGGGACGGGGCCGCCGCGCGCGTCCTTGGCCCGACAACCAACACTAGGGAGCCGCCACCATGCGCATGATCTTCGTCAACCTGCCGGTCGCCGACCTCGGCCGTTCCAAGGCCTTCTTCGAGGCCCTGGGCTTTTCCATCAATCCGCAGTTCAGCGACGAGACCGCCGCCTGCGTGGTGGTGTCCGAGACGATCTTCGTGATGCTGCTGACGCACGACAAGTTCCGCCAGTTCATCACCGGCGAGATCAGCGACGCCCATGCGGCCACCGAGGTCCTGACCTGCCTTTCGGCCGGCAGCCGCGAGGAGGTCGACGACCTGCTGGCCAAGGCCCTGGCCAACGGCGGCAAGGCATGGAAGCCGATCATGGACATGGGTCCGATGTACGGCGCCAGCTTCCAGGACCCCGACGGCCACGTCTGGGAGGTGATGTACATGGACATGGCTGCGATGGAGCAGGGCGGCTGATCGTCTGTCGGACAAGATTTCAGGATTGAAACTCAGTCGCAGTTGCGCCTATAGCCGCCGTCTCGTTTCAAGGGATGGTCCATGCGACTTCGTTTCTCGCGCGCCGCCGCCCGGCGCGCCCTGTTCTCGACGCTCAGCCTGGCGGCGCTCTCGACGGGCGCCGCCGCCCACGCCCAGGCCTCGCAAGGCCAGGCGAGCGACGTCGAGCAGGTGGTCGTCACGGCCGCCCGCACCAAGCTGCCGGTCACGGCCCTGCCGCTGACGGTGGACGTGATCGAAAGCGAGATGCTTTCCCAGCAACTGGCCGTCAGCGGCTCGGTGGTCGACGCCATCTCGAACCTGTCGCCCTCGTTCTCGCCGACCCGCGAGAAGCTGTCGGGTTCGGGCGAGAGCCTGCGCGGCCGCTCGCCGCTGTTCGCCATCAACGGCATTCCGCAGTCGACGCCGATCCGCGACGGTTCGCGCGACGGCTACACGATCGATCCGTTCTTCGTCGAGCGTGTCGAGCTGATCTACGGCTCCAACGCCCTGCAGGGCATCGGCGCCACCGGCGGGGTGGTCAACCAGGTGACCGTCGGTCCGCCGCGCAAGGACGGGATCTCGGGCAAGGTGCTGACCCAGACCACGATCGGCCATGACATGGGCGACAGCGTCGGCGCCAAGGTCGGCGGCCTGGTCGCCTGGCGCCAGGGGGCGTTCGACGTCACCGCCGGCGTCGCCTACGAGAAGCGCGGCGCCTTCTACGACGCCGACGGCCGTCGCATCGGCATGGACAACACCCAGGGCGACGTCCAGGATTCCAAGGCCCTGTCGTTCTTCGGCCGCTTCGGCTGGCAGCTGAACGACACCGTCCGCCTCGACCTGGTCGCCAACCGCTTCGAGCTGAAGGGCGACGGCGACTACGTGACCGTCACCGGCACGGCGCCGGCCGTCACCGACGGCAATCGGGCAAGGCGCCTGCCGACCACCTCGATCCGCGGCCCGGTTCCCGGCGTGCCGGCCGCCAACCGCGTCGAGACCGTCTCGGCCCAGCTGAGCGACAGCGACCTGCTGGGCGGCGATTTCACCGCCCAGGTCTTCTACAACCGCTCGCGCGACACCTTCGGCGGTGACATCAGCGCCACCTTCCAGGACGTGCGCATCGCGCCGTCGGGCACGCTGTTCGACCAGTCGTCGAACCGTTCGCGCAAGCTGGGCGCGCGCATGAACTACGAGCGCGAAGTGCCGGGCATCGAGGGCCTGACGGCCACGGTCGGCCTGGACGCCATGAACGACCGCACCGAGCAGATGCTGATCGCCACCGGCCGCGCCTGGGTGCCGCCGACCAAGTTCCAGAGCCTCGCCCCCTTCATCCAGGGCAACTACGCCCTGCTGGACGGCAAGCTGCGCCTGGCCGGCGGCGTGCGCTTCGAAAACGTCGAGCTGAAGGTCGACGACTTCGTGACCCTGGCCTCGTACGGCTCGCGCAGGGTCGCGGGCGGCAATCCCGACTTCAAGGCCACCCTGGCCAATGGCGGGGTGGTGTTCGAACCGGCCAGGGGTCTGCGCCTCTACGCCAGCTACGCCGAGGGCTACACCGTGCCCGACGTCGGCCGGATCCTGCGGTCGATCAACATCGACGGCGTCGACGTCGACACCTATCTCAGCATCGAGCCGATCGTGTCGAACAACCGCGAGATCGGCGGCGAGTGGAAGCGCGGGCCGTTCGACGCCAGCGTCGCCTACTTCTGGTCGTCTTCGAAGCTGGGCCAACTGCTGGTCAAGAACTCGGGCGGCATCTTCGACGTGCAGCGCCAGAAGGTCGCCATCGAGGGCCTGGAGTTCAACGTCAAGGCCAAGACCCCGGTCGAGGGCCTGGACCTGTCGGCCGGCTACGCCCGCCTTCGCGGCGAGACCGACGCCAACGGCGACGGTCGCCTGGACACCGACCTGGACGGGGCCAACATCTCGCCCGACCGCATCAACCTGGCCGCCGACTACCAGACCGGAAAGTGGGCCCTGCGCCTGCAGGTGAGGGCCTATCTGGAGCGCGACATGAGCAACGCGCTCGTGAAGGACGACTTCGACGGCTACACCCTGACCGACGCCTTCGTGCGCTACGAATTGCCGGTGGGCGACCTGTCGCTGGGCGTGCTGAACCTCCTGAACAAGCAGTACATCAGCTACAATTCCGACACCGTGGCCCCGGCCAAGGACAAGTTCTACGCCGGTCGCGGCCGCACCGCGACGCTCGGCTGGATGGCGCGCTTCTGATGAAGATCCTGCGGCTCCTGCACCGCTGGTCGGGCGGTCTGATCGGCCTTCTGCTGGCGGTGCTGGGCCTGACCGGCGCCCTGCTGGTGCACGAGGACGCCTTCCTGCGCGCCACCGTGCCCCATGCGGCCGACGCCCAGCGGCAGGACACCGCGACCCTGGCGACAGCGGCCTCCCGCATCTTCGCGGCGCAGGAACGTCCGCGCTCGATCGTGCTGGCGACCGAGCGCAAGGGCCTGCACAAGCTGTCCTATCCCGGCGAGACCGAGAAGGGCGCCTATGCCGACCAGAACGGCGTCATCGTCCAGGCCTGGACCAGCAACTGGGCCCGGCCGGAGGTGTGGCTGTTCGATTTCCACCATCACCTGTTCGCGGGCGATGCGGGCGAGATCGTCGGCGGGATCGCGGGTCTGTTCGGCCTGGCCTTCGTGGTCACGGGGCTGATCCTGTGGTGGCCGACCCGACGGATGTTCCACCTGCGGGCCTGGCCGCGGATGATGAAGCGGGCGGCCATCGTCCACCATCACCGCGACCTCGGCGTGCTGGTCGCGCCGCTGCTGATCCTGTCGCTGGCGACGGGGGCGACCATGAACCTGAAATGGTTCTCCCAGGCCCTGCGCGCGCCGTTCACCTCGCCCGTCGCGATGGAGAAGGCCGCCGCCGCGCCGAAGATCAAGGGCGGCAAGCTGGCCGCAGACCTCGACTGGGCCAAGGTGATCGGCCAGGCCCAGGCCCGCTTCCCGGGGGCGGAGGTGCGCACCATCGGCCTGCCGGCCAAGACCGGCGGCCTTGTCTCCATCCGCCTGCGCCAGCAGGCCGAGTGGCTGCCCAACGGCCGTAGCATGGCCTGGTTCGATCCGGCGACCGGCAAGATGGTCGCCTCGCGCGACGCCCAGGCCATGCCGCTGGGTTCGCGCTTCACCAACGCCGACTTCCCGCTGCACGCGGCCAAGGTCGGGGGGCTGCCCTATCGCCTGGTGATGACGGTGTCGGGGCTGGCCCTGACGTTGCTGGGCACCCTGGCCGTGGTGACCTTCTGGGGCAATCCTTCGGGCCTGCCCAAGCGCCGCAAGAGGCCGGCCGTCGCCAAACAGGCTGCGCCGACGCCCGCCAAGGCCTGACGCCCGCGAGCGCCTGACGAAGGTCGGCGCCTCCTGGCCCCATGGGGGCAGGGGCGCCGACCGCCGCGCCTATCCGCCGGAGATCTCGGTGTTCGACGGGCCGTTGTTCATGTTGTCCTTGTCGTAGACGTAGATCTTGCCGTCGCCGCCCACGACATAGAGGCGGAACTCCTGGGCGCCGCCATTGTCGTAGATCGCGTTCTGATAGCTGGTGATCAGCGCCGTCTCGCCGGCCGAGGGCGTGATCGAACCGTCGGACTGGTTCTGGATCATGCCGACGACGTTCCACGGCGTGACGCCGCTGGTGTTGGGGCTGACCGAGCCGCTCAGCGGCGCGCCTTCGGCGATCGGGCCCAGGCTGTAGCTGCCGTCGTCGTTGCGCAGGATGAAGGCGGCGCGCTCGCGATAGGCCAGGTCGTGACCTTCGGCGGCCGCGGCCTGGAAGAAGAGTTGGGCGGCGTCGCGCGCCTGCTGGTCGGGGCCGTAGTCGGCCTGCGGGTCGGTCGAACCGCCGCCGCCTCCGCCGCCCCCGTCATAGCCGCCGTCCCACCAGCCGTCCCAGCCATCCGCGCCGTCACCATCGCCGTCGCCGCCGATGCCGTCGTCGACGATGGTGATGCCGTCGCCGTCGTAGGTCTGCAGCCCGCCGGCGACCAGATCCAGCTCTTCCATCGTGAGTTCGCGCATGAAGTGTCCTTGGCCGATTGACGCTCAATGCGAGCATCCATCGGCCTTGGGGCGGCGGTCAAGCTTTAGGTTCGCGTTAAAATTGAAGAGCGAAAAGTCCCCTCATCGGGTGCGTCAGGCCTTTTCGACGAAGCTGTCGATGACCTTCTTCTCGCCGGCCTTGTCGAAGTTGACGGTCAGCTTGTTGCCCTCGATCGAGGCGACCTTGCCGTAGCCGAACTTGACGTGGAACACGCGGTCGCCGCGGCTGTAGGCGCTGTTGGTGGGCGCCGAGACGGCCACCAGGCGGCCTTCGCCCTCGATCGGCTTGGCGCGGGCGGCCGAGCCGCCGCCGCGCCAGGCGGTTCCGCCGGAGCGTTCGCCGAAGCCGCGCGCGGTCTGCTGCACCCGGTCCTGGGCCCGCTTCCACCCGGGGCTGTCGTAGCTGCCGCTCTGGAAGGCGCTGACGCCGGGATCGTCCCAGCGCGAGGACACCGTCTGCTGCATGCCCGGACCGCCGCCGTAATAGCCGGTCTCCGAGCCGGCATCGACGTGCTCCAGCGGCAGTTCGTCGACGAAGCGGCTGGGCAGCTGGCTGGTCCAGCGGCCATAGACCTGCCGGTTGGCCACGAAGCTGATGCGCGCCTCCTCACGGGCGCGGGTAATGCCCACGTAAGCCAGGCGGCGCTCTTCCTCGAGGCCCTTCTCGCCCTTGTCGTCCATGCTGCGCTGGCTGGGGAACACGCCTTCCTCCCAGCCGGGCAGGAACACCAGCGGGAACTCCAGCCCCTTGGCCGAGTGCAGGGTCATGATCCAGACGGCGTCGCCGGTGGCCTCGCGGTCGAGGTCCATGACCAGCGACACGTGCTCCAGATAGGCCTCAAGGCTGTCGAACTGGCCCATCGACTGGACCAGTTCCTTGAGGTTTTCCAGGCGGGTCTGGCTCTGCGGGCCTTTGTCCAGGCGCAGGGCGTCAGTGTAGCCGCTTTCCTCCAGCACCATCTCCAGCACGCGCTGGTGATGCATGTTTCCGATCTGGGCGCGCCAGCGGTCGAGGTCGCGGATGAAGTTGGACAGCGCCGTGCGGGTGCGGGCGGGCAGGTCGTCGCTGCCGATGATCACCCGCGCCGCCTCGACGGTGGAGATCCCTTCGCTGCGGGCGATCTGCAGCAGCTTCTGCACCGAGGTGTCGCCGATGCCGCGCTTGGGCGTGTTGACGATGCGCTCGAAGGCCAGGTCGTCGTCGGGCGACTGGATCAGGCGCAGATAGGCGTGGGCGTCGCGGATTTCCGCCCGCTCGAAGAAGCGCGGGCCGCCGACCACCTTGTAGGGGATCTGCAGCATCACGAAGCGCTCTTCGAAGGCGCGCATCTGGAAGCTGGCGCGAACGAGAATGGCCATCTGGTTGTAGCGGCGGCCGGCCTTCTTGGCCTTCTCGATCTCGTCGGCGACCATCCGGCTTTCGGCCTCGCCGTCCCAGACGCCCGAGACCTTGACCTTCTCGCCGCCGCTGGCCTCGGTCCACAGGGTCTTGCCCAGGCGTCCCTTGTTGGCGGTGATCAGGGTCGAGGCGGCGGCCAGGATGTGCTCGGTCGAGCGGTAGTTGCGCTCCAGCCGCACGACCTTGGCGCCGGGGAAGTCTCGCTCGAAGCGCAGGATGTTGTCGACCTCGGCCCCGCGCCAGCCGTAGATCGACTGGTCGTCGTCGCCCACGCAGCAGACGTTCTGGCGGCCCTGGGCCAAGAGGCGCAGCCACAGGTACTGGGCGACGTTGGTGTCCTGATACTCGTCGACCATCACGTACTGGAAGCGCCGCTGGAAGTCGGCCAGCACGTCCGGGTTGCCGGTGAAGATCGTGATGTTGTGCAGCAAGAGGTCGCCGAAATCGCAGGCGTTCAGGATGCGCAGGCGCTCCTGATACTGGCGATAGAGGCTGATGCCCTTGCCGTTCGCGAACTCGCCGGCCTCACTGGGCGGCACGCGGTCGGGCGTCCAGCCGCGGTTCTTCCAGGCGTCGATCAGGCCCGACAGGATGCGCGGCGTCCAGCGCTTGGCGTCGATGTTCTCGGCCTCGATCAGCTGCTTGAGCAGCCGCTCGTTATCGTCGGTGTCGATGATCGTGTAGTTCGACTTCAGCCCCACCAGCTCGGCGTGGCGGCGCAGGATCTGGGCGGCTACCGAGTGGAAGGTGCCCAGCCACCGCAGGCCTTCGGCTTCCGGGCCGATGATGTGGGTGATCCGCTCGCGCATCTCGCGCGCGGCCTTGTTGGTGAAGGTGACGGCCAGGATCTCCCACGGCCGGGCGCGGCCGGTGGCGAGGATGTGGGCCAGGCGCGTTGTCAGCACCCGCGTCTTGCCGGTGCCGGCGCCGGCCAGCACCAGGACCGGGCCCTCGGTGGTGACGACGGCTTCGTGCTGTTCGGTGTTGAGCCCGCTCAGGTAGTCGGGCGCAGGCCCGCCGCCGCCGGGAGCCTGCGGCCGGGCCAGGTCGGAGATGCGCGGAGCGGGAAGGTCGCCGAACGGGTCGGTCGAGTCGTAACCGGAAGACATGGGAACATATGTAGCACAAACTTCCCCAGGCTTAAGCCCCAGAGGCGGCTTTGCGGAACCCTGGCCGCGGCCCTCCCGTTGATCGGCAGGGACGAAACAGGAGCAGGAACATGGCGGAAGAGAGCAAGTCGGGCGGGGGCAACAGCGGTCTGGCCTTCATCGTCGGCGCCTTGGTGGTGGTCGTCGCGGTGTTGGCCTTCATGATGTTCTCCGGCGGCTTCACCCAGAAGAAGTCGGTGGACGTCGACATCACGGCCACCGCGCCCAAGTTGCCGGACGCGCCGAAGCTGCCCGAAGCGCCCAAGTCGCCGGGCTGACGAAAGGAGGCGGGCATGGCTCGCCATCATGAACATCATCACGAAGGAGCCTGGAGCGGCGCGGCGCTGCTGGCGGTCCTGCTGCTCGTGGCCATCCTGATCTACGCGATCTGGCGTTCGGGCCTGCTGGCCGTGCGCCCTGACATCGCCGAACTGCGGCTGCCCGACCTGGCGCCGCCGACCATGCCGGCGCCCAATCCCGAGCCGCTGCCGACCCCCGTGCCGCGGCCAGGGTAGGGGAGCGACCGAGGGGGAGTCAGCCCCCAGCCCGCTGCAGCGCGTACACCCGGCAGGCCGAGGCCAGGGGGCGCTCGCCGCGACCCACGTCGATGCGCTGGATCAGGGCGGCGATGCTGACGGCGTCCTGCTTGGCGATGCGCTCGAGCGCGGCCCAGAACTCGGGCTCGAGGGCCAGCGAGGTGGCGTGGCCCGCCAGGTTCACCGATCGCTTCTTCAAACTGCCCATCGGCGCAACTCTCCGGCGGAACGTCGGTTCGGCTCTTGATTAAAAATGACGGCGTGTCATCTTTAGTGACGCCACGCCGGGAGCATGCCTGATGAGCACAGCTGCGCAAGTCCTTGACGCCACTTCCGCGCGTCCTCCCCTGGGCGCCCGCGATGCGAGCTTTCGCCTGCAGCCTTTGCGGGCGTTTCGCGCCGTCCGTCGGTTGATCGCCGACAAGGAAGACACGGCCCAGGTGTTCGAGGTCATGCGGGCCCTGTCCGGCCGCGCGATCCCCAACGGCTACGCCCGTCTGCTGAAGACCCCGCAGGGCGGGGCGATCGCCTATCGCCGCGAGGAGTTCGCCGATTGGCTGTCGGACGAGGCTTGGCTGGCCCAGTTCCAGCCCGGCACGGTGGGCGCGGCGTATCGCGACTTCATCGCCCCGCGCGGCTTGACCGCCGAGGGCCTGGCCGAGGAGAGTCGCAAGGTCGCCGACGCCGACATGGACGCGGCCCACCCGCTGCTGTGGTACGCCCGCCGCCTGCGCGACGTGCACGACGTGTGGCACGTGCTGACCGGTTACGGCACCGACGCGCTGGGCGAGGTCTGCGTGGTGGCTTTCTCCTACGCCCAGACCCGCAGCCTGGGCTTTGCCCTGATCGCCTTCGCCGGCGCCCAGGAGTTCCGCCGCCTGAAGGACGGCCAGCCCTACGGCCGGGCCGTGCGCGAGGCCTGGCGGGCCGGGCGCAAGGCCGCCTGGCTGCCCGAGGTCGACTATCCCGCCCTGTTCGCCATGCCCCTGGAAGAGGCGCGGCGCGCGTTGGGCATCCGCCCGCCGGCCACCTATCAGGCCATTCCGCAGGACCTGCGCGAGCACTACCAGCGCGCCGCCTGAACCTTAGCAATTTCGCTTGTTCTCGTTGAGCGCGCGGCGTTAGCCTTCCTGCAATCAAAACGGGAGGTTTCGATGTCGCGTCGCCTTTGGTCCGCCGCCTCCATCCTGGCGCTGTCGCTGGTTTCCGCCCCCGCCTTCGCCCAGACCCCGCCGCCGCAGGACGAACAGGACGTCCATGAGGTCGTCGTCACCGGCATGCGGGTGCGGCAGGGCGGCGCCCAGGACATCAACCACTTCCGCGGCGAGGCCGCGGCCAGCCGCATGCCCATGCCCGACACCCTGACGCCCGAAGGCCTGATGGGCGGCTATGACCTGCAGATTCCCGGCAAGGAAGCCTGCGCCCGGGTGCTGTGCCTGACGGGCGAGGCCATGCGGGCCGAACTGCCGCTGTCTCCGGCCGACAAGATGCTGGTGGGCCTGGGCTTCAACTCGAGCATCGACGCGGCGACCTGGAAGCGCGCGCCGTTGAACCTGGTGGCCGTGGTCGACAAGTCGGGGTCCATGCAGGGCGCGCCGCTGATGCGGGTGCGCGAAAGCCTGCACCAGATCCTGGAACAGCTGCGCCCCGGCGACCAGCTGAGCATCGTCCTCTATGGCGACCGCTCCTACCGTCACCTGGAGCCGACCGTGATCGGCGACAAGCGCGCGGCCATCCGCCTGGCCATCGACGCCATCGAGAGCGCCGGTTCGACCAACATGGAGGCGGGCCTCAAGGTCGGCTACGAGACCGCCTTTGCCACCCGCGACGCCTTCAACGGCGTGACGCGGGTGATGCTGTTCACCGACGAGCAGCCCAATGTCGGCCGCACCGACGCCGAAAGCTTCATGGGCATGGCCAAGGAGGCCTCCCGCAAGGGCGTCGGCCTGACCACCATCGGCGTCGGCACGCAGTTCGACGCGCCCCTGGCGACCAAGGTTTCCAGCGTGCGCGGCGGCAATCTCTACTTCCTGCGCGACAAGGCCGACGTCGAGAGCGTGTTCTCGGCCAAGCTCGACACCATGGTCTCGGAACTGGCCTACGACCTGACCCTGACGGTCAAGGCGCGGCCGGGCTATCGGATCAGCGGCGTCTACGGCGTTCCCGGCGACGAGCTGAAGGCGGGCCCTGACGGCGCGGTGTCGATGACCGTGCCGACCGCCTTCCTCAGCACCGAGGGCGGCGGGTTGTTCGTGTCTCTGGCCAAGGCCCAGGGCGCGGCCTTTCTGCCCGAGCCCGTCCTGACGAAGGGCGAGCGCCTGCTGGACGTCGATCTGCGCTATGTCGTCGCCGCTGACGGAACTCAGGCCCGTCAGATCCTGGCTGTCGCCGCCCCGACCGACAACGCGTCCGAGGGGCTGCGGCTTGCCCATGTGCTGCTCGACGAGTTCCAATCGCTGCACCGCGCCGCCACCCTGCACCACAGGGACGGCGACGAGGAAGGGACCTATCAGGTGCTGCGCGGCTTCGACGGCCGTCTGAAGGCCCAAGCCGATCCGCGCCTGGAGCCCGAGCGCAAGCTGGTGGCCGAGATGCTGACCCGGGCGGCCTTCCTGGCGGGCTATGCGGGCGAGGCTCGGGCCGAGGGGCCGGTGAACCTGCTGGGCTCGTGGACGGTGGCGCGCATCGACGGCGACGGCCAGATTGACGTGCGGCGCGGCGACCAACTGCGCTTCAGCGACGACGAACTGGTGGTCAGCCGCCGCAAGCGGGGCGCCTTCACGGCCGACGAGCCCGAGGACTACGAGGCCAACGAGGATCAGTTGGCGCTGCCGGAATCCGATCTGGTCTTCGACTATCGCGTGGCCAAGGACGGATCGCTGGTCCTCACCCATGATCGCCTGGACCTGCGGCTGGTGCTCAAGCGCACGCCGCGCACGGTCGAGACGGCCTCGGCGGGCTGACCGGCCAGCCGATCCGCTCGCCGTCCGCCGTATGGCGGGCGATCGACGGGTCGGCGGCCACGGCCTCGAGGATCCAGTCGCGGAAGGCGACGATCTTGCCCACCCGGCGGCGCTCTTCAGGATAGACCAGCCAGTAGCCGCCGCCGTAGTGCGGCGAGATGTCGAACGGCTGCACCAGCCGTCCGGAGGCGATCTCGGCGGCGAAGAAGATCGGCKAGCCGACGGCCAGGCCTTGATCGGCGAGGGCCGAGGCCACCTCGATCGACTGGGCGTCGGCCTCCAGACGCGGGGCTTCGGGGCCCTGCGGCGGTGCGACGCCGGCGGCGCGGAACCATACCTCCCACTCCCTGGCGGCGCCGATGCGCGGCGCGGCCAGCAGGTCAGCCGGGTGCTCGAACGGTCCATGCCGCGCCAGGAACTCGGGCGAGCACAGGGCGGTCTGGACGAAGGGCATCAGGAAGTGGGCGATCATGCCGGGCCAGGCGCCATTGCCCGCGCGGAGTCCAAGGTCCGCCTCGCCACGACCAAGGTCGCRCAGGACGTGGCTGCCCTCCAGCCGCACGGCGATCTTCGGATGGGCCAGCTGGAAGGCGCCAAGGCGCGCGGCCAGCCAGTGGCTGGCCAGGCTCTGCATGGTGGTGATCGCCAGCACGCCCTGGTCGGCCTCGACCAGGTCCGACAGCGCCGCCCGCAGCAGGCTCATGGACTCGGTGGCGGCGCGGGCCAGGCGCTCGCCCGCCGGGGTGAGGTCGACCTCGCGCACCTTGCGCAGGAACAGCGGCTGGCCCAGACGCTGCTCCAGGCTCTTCACCTGCCAACTGACGGCCGCCTGGGTGACGCCCAGCTCGTCGGCGGCGCGCGTGAAGCTCTTCAGCCGGGCGGCGGCCTCGAAGACGCGGATGGCGCCCAGCGGATATGAAGCGAGGATGTCAGTCATAAGGTTAGCTTATCCATAGCTCAACGAACCGCGTTTGTCGCGCGCCTCGATCAGGTCGATCCTCCCTTTGTCGCCGGGGAACAGGAGATGCGGCCATGGAAGAGTTCCACAAGACCCATAAGGAAACCACGTTCGGCTGGGTGTGGGCGATCGAGCGCCTGATCGCCGCCTGGAAGCGGATGGGCGAAGTCCCGACCACGCCGGCGGTCGGCTGCTGCGACAGCCTGCCCAAGGGCGCGCGCTATCTGGCGCCGCGGTGACTCAGCCTCGGAAACGCCGCAGGAGGCGCAGGAGGATGAAGCCTGCCAGCAGGGTCAGGATCGCCGAGACGGCGGTGCGCCAGTGCACCTTCCTGCGCTTTTCGACCTCGGCCAGGGCCTGCAGGCGCGCCTTCTGGGTTTCGGGTTTCAGCAGCCAGTCCGGACCTGCCTTGGCGCCGAGCAGTATCCTCCGGGGCGCAGCGCCTTGGACGCCGGACTGCTCGTAGTAGCGCACGGCCACATAGCGGCGGGCATGGTCGCCGAACCTGCCGTCGCCGCTCAGGCATGCCTCCTTGGCCGCTTGCGGCTTGGCGGAGGAGGGGACGCAGGCCAGGCGAAGCCGGCGGCCGTCGACGCTCTCGAGGGCGTAACCGTCGGGCGCGGGCTTGTCGGTGGGCGTGGAGAAGACGCCGATCGTCAGCACGGTCCGGGCGCGCGGCGGCGGCGACCAGCCGGGATCGAGCGGGATCGTCCAGTTCCAGATCGCGTGCCAGCCGACGAAGGCCGCCAGGATCGGGGCCGCGCGAACCGCCGCGTCGCGCAGCGGCCAGGGCGACGCGGTCTGGTCGTCCAATCAGTCCTCGCGCTTGGCGCCGTCCAGCGCCCGCGAAAGCTTCTCGGCGCGAGCGGCGTCCAGGGTCTTTTCGGCCTTGGTGCGGCCGAAGCGGGCGCGGTTCTCGACGGCCGTCTGCTTGGCGTCGGTCTTGGCCTTGGCCTTGCGGGCGCGGTTGAGGTTGAGGATCTCGGCCATGGTCGGGTCTTCAGGTCTTGGGTTGGGGCTGCGGTTTGGCGGCGGCTGGAGCGGACGTGCGCTTGCTGGCCGGGCGGATGACGAGGGTTTCCTGCAGGCGCAGGCTTTCACCCTTCTTGATCACATAGGGCGCGCGGCCGGGGAAGACGCAGTTCTGCATCGAAAGCTCGTTGCGCAGTATCCAGCGGGTGACCGGCTTGCCATTGGCCTTGCAGCTCAGGCCCACGGTCCAGGCCGGCACGCCCGAAGCCGAAGACCAGGCAAAGCCCATGGCCTTGCCGGCCTCGACCGGCTCGTTCTGGGGCCTGACCTGCTTGCCGTCCGAGCCGAACACCATGGCGTCGGGGCGCACCAGGCGGATCGAGAAGCCGCCGTATCCCTTGGCGTCGTTGCTGCCGCCCAGGGCCAGGCTGTCGGTGCGGGCGGTGATGACGGTGTMGAACTCGATCCGCCGCGCGCCGCCTTTCAGCGGATGGACGGTGACCGAGGTCGTCTCGGTGGCGGCGTAGACCACCTCAGGCCCGGAATTGACCAGCCAGTCGGCCTTGATCGTCGCCTTGCCGCGCCCGGCCGCGTCGCCCTCGAAGCCGCGATCGTGGATGTTGAAGGTCAGGCCCTGCATGAACCAGCCGTCGCCGATGCTCTTGCCGTCGACCAGCACCTGGTGCCAGCTCCAGAAGGCGCCCCGCTGGTGCAGGTGGTCGGCTGGGCGATCCTCGGTCAGCACCGTTCCGTCCGGCGCGTACAGCGGATGGACGTAGTTGGAGCGGCCCGGCTCCTTGGCCGGATCCAGCGGCTTGGTCCGATAGACCAGCACGGTCTTGCCGTCCTCGGTGATGGTGATGGCGTCGTCGCTGAGCGCGGCGTCGATGCGGCCGGCCAGGGCCGGCGTCGCGGTCGCCAGCAGGGAAAGGGCGGCGAGGGCGGCTTTTCTCAAGACAGGTCGTCCTTGGCGAGCGCCCGGGCGAGGGCGGGGCGGGCGTTGGCGCGGGCCAGCCAGTCGTCATAGACCGCATGGGGCGGCAGCATCTGGCGGGCAAACTGCAGCAGGCTGACGAACAGGATGTCGGCCGCCGAGAACTGCTCGCCCAGCAGCCAAGGCTGCTTTTCCAGCGTCGTGCGCAGGCGCTCGTCCAGGGCCTGGTACTGGGCCTTGTCCTGGTCGTCCTGGCGTTGTTTCCAGAGATTGGTCACCGCCGGCTCCAGCACGCCGGCATAGTAGGCCAGCCACGACAGGTAGGGTCCGCGGTGCGGGTCGCTGATCATGGGCCCTAGGCCCGCGGTCGGGAACTTGTCGGTCAGATACAGGGCGATGGCGGCGCTTTCGGTGATCAGCACGCCGTCGTCGAGCAGGGCCGGCACCTGGCCGTGCGGGTGGGGGTTGCGCGGGTCGCGCGCGCCCGTGCCGCTCATGCTGCGGAAGATGTCGACCTTCTCGATGCGGTAGGGCGCGCCCAGTTCCTCCAGCAGCCAGAGGAAGCGCGTCGAGCGCGATCGCGGGGCGTGAAAGAGGGTGAGCATCGGGCGTCTCCGTGAACCGTCTGGCCTGCGGGTCTTGGCGGCGAACGTAAGGCGAACGCGAGGGCTCGGCAATCGGGAAACCAATGGTCGCCCACAGCCGTTTGAAGAGCCATGGCGCCGCCGTGGAGACGGCGCCGACGGGAGGACATGTCCGATGATGGATGCATCTCTAATTCGCGAGCATCTCGAGGTGGTCGGTTCCGACGGCAAGCACGTCGGACGGGTCGACCATGTGGTCGGCACGGAGATCGAGCTGACCAAGCTGGACCTTGGCTCGGGCCTCAAACACCACATGATCCCGCTGTCGTGGGTCGACTATGTCGACGACGACGCGGTGCACCTGAGCATGACCCAGGAAGACGCCAAGGCCGGCTGGCGCGAGAAGCACTGAGGGTCGTTGCGTCCTTCGAGGCTCGGCTTCGCCTCGCACCTCAGGATGAGGGCCTCAGTGCAAAGGAGAACCTCATCCTGAGGGGCCCGCGCAGCGGGCCTCGAAGGACGCACGGCCTTTCAAACGAAAAAGGGGGACCAGCCGCTGGCTGGTCCCCCTTCGATCACACCGCTAGATCCACGATCTAGCGCTCAAACCAACGCCTACTTCACGTTGGCGCAGAAGCGCTGGATGCGGGCGCAGGCGTCTTCCAGCACGTCGTTGCTGGTGGCGTAGCTGATGCGGAAGAACGGCGACAGGCCGAACGCCGCGCCGTGCACCACGGCCACGCCCTCGGTCTCCAGCAGTTCGACGGCGAAGTCTTCGTCGCTTTCGATGACCTTGCCCGAGGGGGCGGTCTTGCCGATCAGGCCGGCGCACGAGGGATAGACGTAGAACGCGCCTTCCGGGGTCGGGCAGTGCAGGCCAGTGGCCTGGTTCAGCATCGACACGACGAGGTCGCGGCGTTCCTGGAACAGCTTGGCGTTCGGCTTGATGAAGTCCTGCGGGCCGTTGAGGGCTTCCAGCGCCGCCCACTGGCTGATCGAGCAGGGGTTGGAGGTGGTCTGGCTGATCATCTTGCCCATGGCCTTGATCAGCGCTTCGGGACCCGCGGCGTAGCCGATGCGCCAGCCGGTCATCGAATAGCCCTTCGAGACGCCGTTCATCGTCAGGGTGCGGTCATAGAGCTTGGGCTCGACCTGGGCGATGGTGGTGAATTCGAAGTCGTCGAACACCAGGTGCTCGTACATGTCGTCGGTCAGCACCCAGACGTGCGGGTGCTTGAGCAGCACGTCGGCGATGGCCTGCAGTTCGGCGCGGGTATAGGCGCCGCCCGAGGGGTTGGACGGGCTGTTGATGATCAGCCACTTGGACTTGGGCGTGATCGCCGCTTCCAGCGCCTGCGGCGTGATCTTGAAGCCGCTTTCGGCGGTGGTCTCGACCGACACGGGCGTGCCGCCGGCCAGCAGGGTCATGTCGGGGTACGACACCCAGTACGGCGCGGGGATGATCACCTCGTCGCCCGGGTTCAGGGTGGCGACGAAGGCGTTGTAGATCACCGGCTTGCCGCCCGGGGCGACGTGCACCTGGCTCGGCTTGTACTCCAGGCCGTTCTCGCGCTTGAACTTGGCGCAGATGGCCGCCTTCAGCTCGGGCATGCCGTCCGGGTCGGTGTACTTGGTCTTGCCGGCCTTGATGGCGGCGATCGCGGCGTCCTTGATGTTGTCCGGGGTGTCGAAGTCCGGTTCGCCGGCCGAAAGGGCGATCACGTCGCGACCGGAGGCTTTCAGCGCGCGCGCCTTGGCGCTGATGGCGATGGTGGCCGACGGTGCGATGCGCCGCAGGGCGGCGGACTCGAGCGACATTGTCTTGGACTCCCCTGGAAAGGACCGGTTTCAGGATTGCGGCGGTCTTTACGCCCGACCCCCTCGCGGCGCAACGCGGGAGCGGCCGGAAAGCGCCGCTTCTTGCCAGGATGTGTCGCTCGCGCTACCGCTACCATTGAAGAACAAGGTTCCGTCGCGCGCACGACGGAACCCCGCGTGGGGGACGTGGTCGGAGCATTTTCGACAATCCTCCAGGGAAGGAGACGGCCGTTCGTCCGCATCGCGCGGGCGAGCAAGATCATGCCTTTCGGAAGGGGGAAGCCACATGAAGAAGACGATTCTCGGGGCCGCTGTCGCGGCGCTCGCCCTGTCGCTGTCCGCGCCGGTCGCCACGGCGGCCGACGAGGGAATCATGAAGTACGCCATCAACAAGCCGTCGACGGCCTGGAACGTCTATGGACCGGGCCAGACCAACGCCTACGTCAAGGACAAGGCCGTGGTCGGCGGCGGCGGGGTGCGGGTGGTGGTGGGCGCGCCCGATCCGGCGGCGGCCTGGCGGGTCTCGGGCAGCCAGGCGGTGAACGGCAAGATCACCAAGGGCGACGTCATCACCGTGGCCTTCTGGGCCAAGGCCGAGCCAGTCGAGGGCGGCGCTGCGGCCGCCACCGTCGCCAATGTCCGCGTCCAGCAGTCGGCCGAGCCGTGGGGCGGCATCGTCGAGGGCGGGGCGATCAAGGTCGATAGCGCCGAGTGGAAGATCTACAGCGTCAGCGGCCGCGCCACGATGGACGCCGACAAGGGCGGGGCGGCGGTGTCGCTGCACCTGGGTTCGAGCAAGCAGACCGTGGTGCTGGGGCCATTGTTCGTTCTGGACTTTGGCCCGAACTACGATCCCTCGCAGCTGAAGTAGGAAGATGCTCCCCCTGGAGGGGGAGCTGTCGCGGAGCGACTGAGGGGGAAGTGACAGCGGCGGCTCAGCAGCCGCTTCCCCCTCCGGCCCTCTGGGCCACCTCCCCCTTCGGGGGGAGGATTTGGCCTACGCCCCCACCACCTCGGCGAACTCCTTGAGGTGCCGGCGCAGGGCTTCGATCGTGCGTTCGTCGGTCAGGACGCCGTCCTCGATCTTGGTGTGGGCCTGGCCGACCAGGACGTCGCCCTGGGGTTCGGTGCGGGCGCCGGCGCGGCGCAGGGACAAGCGAAGGGCGTCCTGGGCGCGCACCGTGCCGGTCATGCCGGGCGAGGCGCCGACCAGGCAGCACAGCTTGCCCGCCAGCGGCGCGGGCTTGCCGCGCGAGGCCCAGTCGACGGCGTTCTTCAGCACGCCGGTGATCCCGCCGTTGTATTCGGGGCAGGCGATCAGCAGGCCGTCGGCGGCGCGCACCGCCTCCTTCCAGGCGACGACGGCGGCGGGGTCGCCCTCGGCCTCGAGGTCCTGGTCGAAGAAGGGCAGGTCGCGCAGCGAGAACAGGGTGATCGACACGCCCTCGGGCGCCAGCGCCTGCGCGGCGCGCAGGAGGGCGGTGTTGAACGAGCCGGCCCGCAGGCTGCCCGAGACGGCGAGAAGGTTCATGCGCGACTCCGAAACTCTTGGGAGCCGCGACCATGCCCGCCGTCGGGCGAGGCGGGCAAGGTTCAGCTGGCGCGGGCGGCCGGGGCGGCGACGGGCAGGGCCAGCTGGCCGGCGACCTGGGTCCACAGGCGGCCGATCTCCTGGGCGGCCGCGCCGGCGGGCTCCCATTCCAGCACCGAGCGGCCGTGGGCGATCGACTGCTGGAAGGCTGCGCGCGAGCGCAGGCCCACGCTGGCCAGCGGCAGGCCGCAGAACCGCAGCGCCTCGGCGGCCTTGACCACGCTGGCCGGCTCCTGGCCGCCGCGCTTGGCCGGCGCCTGGTTGATGACGATCAGGCCGTTCTTGCCCAGGCGCCGCACGGCCTCGGCCGAGCGGGCGACGGCGGCGATGTCGAGGAAGGTGGGCCGGCAGACCAGCAGGCACAGGTCGGCGGTGTTGATGGCGGTCACCACGTCGGCCTCGGGCGAGGCGGGGGTGTCGATCAGCATCAGGTCCACCCGCTCGTGCTCGGCGTGGTAGCGGGCCTGGAACAGCTTGCCGGCGCTGCTTTCCAGCAGGGCGGGGCCCTCGCTCTCGCGGCCGCGCAGCACGTCCGACGCCGAACGCTGCGGATCGATGTCGGCCAGGATCGTGCGGCAGCCGGCCAGATGGGCGGCGATCGCCAGATTGACGGATAGAGTGGTTTTGCCCGCGCCCCCCTTGCGCGAGATGACGGCCAAGGTCTTCACGTACGTTTCCTCACCAAGCGCCCGCGTCCCCCTGCAGGCCTGTGGATAAGTAGCGTCGCTCTACGACGTTATCGCAACGTAAATGTCGCGAAGCGGGAATCCTGGCTCAGGCGCCCGCCTGAACGGCGAAGTTTGGCCACGAATGCGCAGCGGCCACGCTTTTGACGCCATCGGGGCGCTTGACCCGGCGATAGCCATGCGCGAGGCAGGGGCCGTGATCATCCGCCGTCTCATCGATTTCTTCACCAACATGGACGCCCGCGCCTGGCGCGCGGTGGCCGTCTCCTTCGTGCTGTTCGGCGGGGTGGGGATCGTCTTCCTGTTCGGCGCCCAGCTCCTGGGTCTCGACGGCGAGACCACGGTCGAGCATTGGCTGACCGCGGCGCACGGCCCCTGGGCCCTGCCGGTGGCGGTGGGCGCCTTCGCGGCCCTGGCCTTCGTGGGCGTGCCGCAGTTCGTGCTGATCGCCGCGGCGGTGGTGGCCTTCGGGCCGTGGACCGGCTTCGCCTACAGCTGGATCGGAACGCTGGTCTCGTCGATGGTCGGCTTCTGGGTCGGCCGGGCGTTCGGCGGCAAGATGCTGGCCAGCCTGCCCAGCGAGGGCGTGCACAAGTTCATGAAGCTGATCGGCAAGAACGGCTTCATGGCCAGCCTGATCGTACGGCTGGTGCCGTCGGCGCCGTTCATCGTCGTGAACATGGCCGCGGGCGTCACGCCCATGAAGGTGCGCGACTTCGTCGCCGGCACGGCCATCGGCATCATTCCGAAGATCGCCCTGACCGCCTTCGCCGGCAACACGATCGTCCAGGCGATGCGGGGCGGCGGCGTGCAGCACGTGATCCTGCTGGTCGTTGCGGCCGCGATCTGGATCGGTGCGGGTTGGGTCGCCCGCAATTGGCTGAAGGCCAAGGAAGAACAAGCCGACCAATAATCCAGTTTGAGGCATTTATTGCCTCTGTCGCGGCGAATTGACTGCGTTGTGAGCAAACGGCTTGCTGGATTTGGCGTGGTTGGGTAATACAACCGCATGTGCCGCGAACGCGACAACCTTCTTCTCCTTGCGCTGGGGCTTAGCCGCCCCTGGGCGTCCGTCTAGCCGCGCGTACGTATCGTCGCGGCCGGTCGCTCAGGGGACAACCGCCCTTCAGCCCTCCGGACCTCGCGAAAGACACCCCCATGACCGCCCCCATCTCGCCCGTCGCCGTTGACTCCAAAATCGGGTCGGGCCGCGACAACGTCGTCATCTTCGACACCACCATGCGCGACGGCGAGCAGTCGCCCGGCGCCTCGATGTCGCTGGAAGAGAAGCTGGAGCTGGCCAAGATCCTCGAGGAGATGGGGGTCGACATCATCGAGGCCGGCTTCCCGATCGCCTCGAACGGCGACTTCCAGTCGGTCAACGAGATCGCCAAGATCGTCAAGAACAGCACGATCGCCGGCCTGTGCCGCGCCCACCAGGTGGATATCGACCGCTGCGCCGAGGCCCTGAAGCCCACCCAGCGCGGCCGCATCCACGTGGTGATCGCCACCTCCGACCTGCACATGAAGCACAAGCTGCAGATGGAGCCGGACGCCGTCATCGACGTGATCGCCCGTTCGGTGACCCACGCCCGCAACCTGCGCGACGACGTCGAGTGGTCGGCCGAGGACGCCACCCGCAGCGACCGCCAGTTCCTGCGCCGCGCCATCGAGACCGCCATCAAGGCGGGCGCGACCACGATCAACCTGCCCGACACGGTGGGCTACACCTACCCGTCGGAATACGCCGACTTGTTCAACTGGATGGTCAACAACGTCGAGGGCGCCGACAAGGTGATCTTCTCGACCCACTGCCACAACGACCTGGGCCTGGCCGTGGCCAACAGCCTGGCCGGCGTGCAGGGCGGGGCGCGCCAGATCGAGTGCGCCATCAACGGCCTGGGCGAGCGCGCCGGCAACGCCGCGCTGGAAGAAGTGGTGATGGCCCTGAAGGTGCGCGGCGACAAGCTGCCCTTCCAGACCGGCATCGACACCACCCACATCACCCGCGCCAGCCGCTACGTATCGGCCATCACCGGCTTCCCGGTGCAGTACAACAAGGCCATCGTCGGCAAGAACGCCTTCGCGCACGAGAGCGGCATCCACCAGGACGGCATGCTCAAGAACCGCGAGACCTACGAGATCATGACCCCGGAATCGGTCGGCCAGGCGCCGTCCAGCCTGGTCATGGGCAAGCACTCGGGCAGCCACGCCTTCCGCGCCAAGCTGAAGGACCTGGGCTACGAGCTGGGCCAGAACGCCCTGAAGGAGGCCTTCGGCCGCTTCAAGGACCTGGCCGACCGCAAGAAGCACGTCTACGACGACGACATCATCGCCCTGGTCGACGACGCCCTGGCGCGCGGCTCGGAAAAGATCCGCGTCTCGCACCTGCGCGTGGTGGCCGGCACCGACGGCCAGTCGGCGCAGCTGACCCTGGACGTCGACGGCCAGGCCAAGAGCGCCGAGGCCTCGGGCGATGGTCCGGTCGACGCGGTGTTCAACGCCATCCACAAGATCGTGCCGCACAGCGCCGCCCTGCGCCTGTTCCAGGTGCACGCGGTCACCGAAGGCACCGACGCCCAGGCCCAGGTCTCGGTGCGTCTGGAAGAGGACGGCCGCATCGCCACCGGCGCGGCCGCCGACACCGACACCCTGACCGCTTCGGCCAAGGCCTACGTCAACGCCCTCAACAACCTTTTCGCCCGCAAGGAAAAGAGCGCGCCGGCGGCCATCGCCAGCGGCTTCTGATCGGGTCCTGAAACGACATCGCCCGGGCGAGCCGGGCGATGCGTTGCGGACAGGTGGGGAAGGGCGGCCTCAGGCCGCCTTGCGCCAGCCCCAGCGGCGCGTCGCCAGGATCTCGGCGGCGAGGTGCGCCTGCGGCTGCACGTCCAGACCCAGCTGCGACAGGCCTTCGCACAGGGCCATGCGCTGCTCGGCGTCGACCAGGGCGCCCACGTCGATCACCATCACCCCGCCCGGGCGCAGCAGGCCCAGCGTCGAGGCCGCGGTCGCGCGCATGTCGTCGGCCGTGTGGCAACCCACGACCAGCAGCACGTCGCTGCTCTCGTCGGCGGCCACGCAAGTGGCCCGGCGGGCGATTTCCACCCGCTGGTAGCCGCGCCGCCACAGCTGTCCCATGGCCTCGGCGGCGTCCGGTCCGGTCACCGCCACGAAGCACAGCGGCGTGGCCTGGGCCAGTTCCAGCATACGGTCGAGCGTCGGATCGATCCCGTCGGTCGGGACGCCCAGCAGAAACTGAGCGGCTTGACGGAGCGGATGGAGAGACATGGTGAACGCCTTGTTAGGAAACGCAGCTTATGTGCGCCAACCCCGCTGTTCTGACGCCGCCCCGCGTCAGGGCGCCATTCGTAAACCCGCCGCCGGCGTAAGGGCGGCATAAGGAGCCAATCGATGGGTTCGACCTTGGAAAACAGCGTTGCTTCGCCGCCCCGCTGGCACGAGATCGCCAGGCGCACCATCGAGGCCGGCTTCGACATGTCGTCCGAAGCGCGCATCGGCGAAATGCTCCGCACGCTCGCCGTCGGCCGCAAGGCGCTGCTGGAGATGGGCACGGGCACCGGCTCGGCCACCGCCTGGCTGCTGGACGGCATGGACGAGGACGCGCGCCTGGCCACCGTCGACAACGACCCCAAGGTCCAGGCCGTTGCCCGTGAAGTGCTGGGCGAGGATCCGCGCGTCGACTTCATCACCGAGGACGGCGCGGCCTATCTGGCCGGCCAGAGCGACGGCGGTTTCGACCTGATCTTCGCCGACGCCATGCCGGGTAAGTACGAAGGCCTGGAAGACGCCCTGCGCCTGCTGCAGGTGGGCGGCGTCTACGTGGTCGACGACATGTCGCCCCAGCCCAACTGGCCCGAGGGCCACCAGGCCCGGGTCGACGACCTGGTGCTGCGCCTGGCGGGCGATCCGCGCTTCGCGATCGTCGGCATGGACTGGGCCTCGGGCGTGCTGGTGGCGGCCAAGAGAGCGGCATGATCTGGATCCCCATCACCATCGCCGCCGCGGCCCTGCAGGTCGCCCGCAACGCGGCGCAGCGCTCGGTGATGGGCGGGGCGGGCCCTTGGGGCGCGACCCTCGTGCGGTTCCTGTTCGGCCTGCCGTTCGCGATCGTCTTCGCCGGGATCGCCTTCCTGGTCACCAAGGACCCGCAGGCGCACCTGACGATGCGCTTCTGGCTGGGCGCCTTCGCTGGCGCGGGCCTGCAGATGGCGGCGACCGCGGCGCTGCTGGTGGCCATGCAGCGCTCGTCGTTCGCGCTGGGCACGGCCATGCAGCAGAGCGGCCTGCCGTTCGCGCTGGTCTGGGGCGCGCTGCTGTTCGGCGACAGGATCACGGCCATGCAGTGGGGCGGGGGGCTGGTGGCCACCGCGGGCCTGGCGGCCCTGTCCTGGCCGCGCGGGGCGGTCGTTCTCAAGCGCGGCGCGGTGCTGGCGGGCCTGGGCTCGGGCGCGATGTTCGCGCTGAGCGCCAACTGCTTCCGTCAGGCCTCGCTGACCTTCGATCCGGCGCACCTGGCCTATTCGGCCTTCGTGACGGTGATGGTCGTCCAGGCCATCCAGTCGGTGGTGCTGACCTCGATCCTGCTGGTGCGCAATCCCGAGGCGGTGGTCGCCGTGCTGGCGGCCTGGCGCAAGTCGCTGGGCGCGGGCTTCTGCGGCGCGGCCGCCTCGGGCCTGTGGTTCACGGCCATGGCGCTGTCGCCGGTGGGGCCGGTGAGGGCGGTGGGCGTCGTCGAGATGCCGATGGCGGCCCTGGCCGGACGCCGCCTTTTCGCCGAGCGGTTGAGCCTGTTTCAGATGGCCGCCGGGGGCGTCACGGCGCTCGGAGTCGTCATGGCCGCGCTCGGCTAGAAATAGACACTTTTATGCGTTCCCCCTGCCGGCTCGCACACGAGTTTGAAACAGGTGAGAAGGCTTGGCGAATAGACCTTGAAATCAACGCTTTCGCGGTGCAAACGGGCGGCGTCTCCCTCACTCTTCCGGTGGTTGGACGACGGCGCGGCCCGGCGGCGGCGCTCCCGTCGCCACAAGAAGGCGCAAGGCGGGAAGGGACGATGATCCGCGTACGCGGGGAATCATGTTGTCCTCTTCCTGATTTGCAGTAGGAGCCTTTTTCTCGCCTGCTCCTCCGGTCATTCGGCGGAAAGGGCTCCGCACCCGCGGTCTTCTCCGTGGTTTTTGACGTCTCGCCCCTTCTACCCCTCAGTCAGGGTTTTCGATGTTCTCTTCCCTCTTCGGCGTCATCTCGAACGACATCGCCATCGACCTGGGCACCGCCAACACCCTGATCTATCAGRAGGGCAAGGGCATCGTGCTGAACGAGCCGTCCGTCGTGGCTCTGCGCAACGTCGGCGGCCGCAAGGTCGTGCACGCCGTCGGCATCGAGGCCAAGCAGATGCTGGGCCGCACGCCCGGCCACATGGAAGCCATCCGCCCGATGCGCGATGGCGTCATCGCCGACTTCGAAGTCGCCGAGGAGATGATCAAGTACTTCATCCGCAAGGTTCACAACCGCAAGGGCTTCGTGAACCCGAAGGTGATCGTGTGCGTGCCGTCGGGCGCCACCGCCGTGGAGCGCCGCGCCATCAACGACAGCTGCCTGAACGCCGGCGCCCGCCGCGTCGGCCTGATCGACGAGCCGATGGCCGCCGCCATCGGCGCCGGCCTGCCGATCCACGAGCCGACCGGCTCGATGGTCGTCGACATCGGCGGCGGCACCACCGAGGTGGCCGTTCTGTCGCTGTCGGGCATCGTCTATTCGCGCTCGGTCCGCGTCGGCGGCGACAAGATGGACGAGGCGATCATCAGCTACATGCGTCGCCACCATAACCTGCTGATCGGCGAGACGACCGCCGAGCGCATCAAGAAGGAAATCGGCACCGCCCGGGCCCCGGCCGACGGCGAAGGCCTGTCGATCGACGTCAAGGGCCGCGACCTGATGCAGGGCGTGCCGCGCGAAGTCCGCATCAGCGAAAAGCAGGCCGCCGACGCCCTGGCCGAACCGGTCGGGCAGATCGTCGAAGCCGTGAAGGTGGCCCTAGAAGCCACCCCGCCGGAACTGGCTTCGGACATCGCCGACAAGGGCATCATGCTGACCGGCGGCGGCGCGCTGCTGCGCGGCCTGGACGCCGAGATCCGCGACCACACCGGCCTGCCGGTGACCGTGGCCGACGATCCGCTGTCGTGCGTGGCCCTGGGCTGCGGCAAGGTGCTCGAGCATCCCAAGTGGATGAAGGGCGTCCTGGAATCGACCCTCGCCTAAGCCCTAGTACAATCCGCATCGGCGCCGGGGGGCGCCAGGAGAACAGTTCGTGCCCTTTCGCGAAGGTCCGCTCGGCGACCTGAAAGTGCCGCTCACCTGGACCGCGGCCGTGGCGCTCATCGTCGCGGTCGTGATCGCGGTGGCCTTCCTCCTGGCCGACCGGCGCGAGACGCTGCAGCAGCAGGCCTACGGCGTCACCCGCCAGACCGTCGACACCGTCTCCAAGCCGGTCAGCGGGGTCATCGCCGCGCCGGGCCGCTGGACCGGCGTCGGCGTCGACGCGGTACGCAACTACTTCTTCGCCGGCTCCGAGAACGCCCGGCTGAAGGAAGAGCTGCGCGAGATGCGGGTCTATCGCGACCGCTACCTGGCCCTCGTCGACGAGAACGAGCGCTACAAGTCGCTGCTGGGCCTCAAGACCGATCCGCCGATCCCGATGGTCGCCGCCCGCGTGGTGGCCGACAGCCGTGGCCCCTTCGCCAACACCCGCCTGGCCGACGCCGGCAAGGAGAAGGGCGTCGTGGTCGGCAATCCGGTGATGAACGAGCGGGGCCTGGTCGGCCGCGTCGTCGGCGTCGCCCCCGGGGCCAGCCGTGTGCTGCTGCTGACCGACATCGCCTCGCGCACGCCGGTGATGATTGACCGCACCAATTCGCGCGCCATCCTGACCGGCGACGGCGGCCCCAATCCCAAGCTCGAATACCTGCGCGGCTCCGAGCCGATCCAGGCCGGCGACCGGGTCGTCACCTCGGGCGACGGCGGCGTCGTGCCGCGCGGCCTGCCCGTGGGCGCGGCCGTCAAGGGCCTCGACGGCCGCTGGCGCGTGGTGCTGTTCGCCGACAGCGCCTCGATCGACTACATCCGCATCCTGCTGTTCAAGGACTTCGCCCAGCTGGCCGACCAGCAGGCCCTGGCCGCCAAGGTGCTGCCGCCGGTGATCACCGAGAATCCCGAGCAGTCGATCCTGGGTCCGGCCAAGCCCGCGACCCAGCCGCCGGCCGCGCCGGCGGCTCCGGGCGCGACGACGGGGGCTGCTCCGGCCGCGCCCAAGCCCGCCGCGCCCAAGCCGAC
>NZ_JBFTJR010000056.1:0-32567 GCF_056395525.1 Caulobacter sp. 10L414 | reverse complement strand
GCGCGGCGCGGGCGCCTGCGGCTCGTCGCTGTCGATGGCGTCGATGGCGTCGCGCACCGGGCGGCGCGGGGCGGCCTTGGGACGCGGGGCGCGGGCGGCTTGCGGCTCGGGTTCCTGGCGGGGCGCGCGTTCACGCGGCGCGGTCAGGCGCGCGACCAGGGCCATGATGCTTTCGGGGTCGATGCGGCGCACGCCCAGCGCATAGCCGACGCCGACCACCGCCCCGACCAGCAGCAGCAGGGCGGCGATCACCCGGGCGCCGGGAATGTGGGCGAAGCTGAAGATCCCGGCCAGCAGGTTCAGAAGGCCGTCGCCCCAGAACCCGCCAAGGCCTTTGGCCAGCGGCCAGACGGCGGGCTTGGCCAGCACGGTCAGGAAGCCGGCCAGGGCCAGCAGGCCCGCCACGCCGACGCCGGCCCGCACGCGCAGTTCGCGGCGGTGGGCGTCGGGGTCGGGCTGGGCGGTGCGGGCCAGGCCGAACACCAGCATCATGATCGCCGCGACCCAGCCGGCCAAGCCCAGCGACTGGACGACCACGTCGGCGATCACCGCGCCGGCGCCGCCCAGGGCGTTGCTGGCCGGTGCGCCGCTGACGGCGTTGAAGCTGGGATCGGAGGCGTCGTAGGTGGCCAGGGACAGCAGCAGACCCGCGCCCAGAACTGCCAGGACGCCGCCCCGGAACCGGGCCGTCCACGGCTGGTCCCAGCCATAGCGCACCGCCTCCCAGACCAGCTCCACATTCGATCGCCGCGCCACTCGCGCCATGAACCACTCCGAAGCACTTCGAAGCCTACCTTGTGGCCGCAGATGGTTAAGGGGCGTTTACCGAGATCGGGCTTACCGGGCCTCTGGAAACAAAGACTTAGTGTCGCACGTCGTCACGAGAGCTTCATGGAACCAGACTCGCTGGACGCGCATTTGTACGCCGTATCCCCCTAGTAACATCCCCTCTGACTTCGCGGCCCGGACGGCGACGCCCGGGCTGTTTTTCGTCACGACGATCTCCTTCTCCCCTTGCGGGAGAAGGTGGCGGTCGAAGACCGTCGGATGAGGGGTCTCTCAGAAGGTTGAATACCTACCCGCTTATCCTTCGTCGCGGCGGAAAGGCCCGTCGACCCCTCACCCGACCTCCCTTCGGGAGGCCACCCTCTCCCGCAAGGGGAGAGGGATCCTACAGAATATACCGGCTGAGATCGGCGTTGGCCGCCAGGGTTCCGACGCGCTGGTTGACGTAGTCGGCGTCGATGGTGACCGTCTCGCCGCCGTGGTCGGTGGCGGTGAAGCTGATTTCCTCGACCACCTTTTCCATGATGGTCTGCAAACGCCTGGCGCCGATGTTCTCGACCGAAGCGTTGACGGCCACGGCCGCGTCGGCCAGGGCGTCGATGGCCTCGTCGGTGAACACCAGGGTCAGGTTCTCGGTGGCCATCAGGGCCTGGTGCTGGCGCAGCAGGTTGGCTTCCGGCTCGGTGAGGATGCGGCGCATGTCGTCGCGCGACAGGCCCTTCAGCTCGACGCGGATCGGCAGGCGGCCCTGCAGTTCGGGCAGCAGGTCCGACGGCTTGGCCACGTGGAAGGCGCCCGAGGCGATGAACAGGATGTGGTCGGTCTTCACCGGCCCGTACTTGGTCGACACCGTCGTGCCCTCGATCAGCGGCAGCAGGTCGCGCTGCACGCCTTCGCGGGAAACGTCGGCGCCGCCGCGCTGCGAGGAGCTGGCCACCTTGTCGATCTCGTCGAGGAAGACGATGCCGTGGTTCTCGGCCAGGGCCAGCGCCTCTTGAGTGAGGGCCTCCTGGTCGAGCAGCTTGTCGCTCTCCTCAGCGATCAGCGGCGCCCAGGCGCCCGAGACCGTCGTCTTGTGGGTCTTGGTGCGGCCGCCGCCGAACGACTTCATCATCTCGCCGAGGTTCAGCACCGAGGCGCCCGGCTGGCCGGGGATCTCGAACATGCCGCCGCCGCCGTTGTCGGCCAGCTGCAGCTCGATCTCCTTGTCGTCGAGCTCGCCGGCCCGCAGCTTCTTGCGGAAGCTGTCGCGGGCCGCCGTGGCGCCGGGGCCGGTCAGGGCGTCGAGGATGCGGTCCTCGGCGGCGGCTTCGGCCTTCGCCTTCACGCCCGAACGGCGCTTGTCGCGCACCATGGCCAGGGCGCTTTCAACGAGGTCACGGACGATCTGGTCGACGTCGCGGCCGACATAGCCGACCTCGGTGAACTTGGTGGCCTCGACCTTGAGGAACGGGGCCTGGGCCAGCTTGGCCAGGCGCCGGGCGATCTCGGTCTTGCCCACGCCCGTGGGGCCGATCAGCAGGATGTTCTTGGGGGTGATCTCGTCCTGCAGGTCGGCCGGAGTGCGGCGGCGGCGCCAGCGGTTGCGCAGGGCGACGGCCACGGCGCGCTTGGCCTCGGCGTGGCCGACGATGAAGCGATCCAGTTCGGAGACGATTTCGCGGGGGGAGAACTCGGTCATGTGTCGTTGATCAGGGTCTCGAAGATCAGGCGCCAGCCTTCGGCGCGTTTCTGCCACACGTGCATATAGTGCGCGGCGACGGGTTTGTTATCGGGTCCGCTCCAAGTCGCCTCGCCGTGGGTCCAGACGAGGTCGCCAGCGCCCGACGCGCCGCCGCCCTGCGGGCGCAGGGCGATGGAGGCCGCACGCAAGGCCAGGCGCGCGGAAAGGTCGTTGCCGGCCAGGGTCTTGGAGCCCTTGGGCCCCAGCAGCCAGGCGTCGGCGGTCAGCACGGCCCGGTAGGCGGCGGGGGCGTCGGTGGAGGCGGCGGCGGCCAGCGCGGCCTCGGCGTCGCGAGCGGCCTCGAAGCCCTGGGCCTGGGACGCCGCGCCCTCGGGAGCCGGCGGTCCGACCTGGGCGGCGGCGTCGGGACCGGGGGCCTTGCCGGGATCGGCCTCGGCGCCGCCGTCATAGACCCACTTCCACACCCCGTCCGCGCCCTTGCGCCAGATCGTGGCGTAGTAGCCGCCGCGCTTGTCGTCGATCGACCAGGGCCCGAAGGACAGGCCAAGGTCGCCCGACCGCGCGATCACCACCTTCTGCGGCCACCAGAAGAGCCTGGGTTCGTTCGTGCCGGGGCGTTTTTCGTAGAGCTCGCGGGCGCTCACCGGCCCCGGCGCGAAGGCGATGGCGTCGTCGGCCATGTGCTTGAGGAACGAGCCCCTGATCCCCAGCGCCAGGCCGTCGGCGGCGAAGGCCCGCTCGGCGGCCTCGATGGGCGCGGCCGAGATCTCCTGGGCGAGCGCGGGGCCAGCGATGGCGGCGGCGATAAGAGCGGGGGGAAGGATCTTGAGCATGGTGTCGGGTCCTCGAACGCCAGCTTTTCTGTCTAGTCCACTCTAGTCGTCATCCCGGCCGCAGCGAAGCGGAGAGCCGGGATGACGACTTGAAGAGACCTACAGCCCTTCGACCGTCAGGTTGCCGTTCGTGTAGACGCAGATCTCGGCGGCGATGGCCATGGCGCGGCGGGCGATCTCTTCGGCGCTCAGGTCCTGGTCGATCAGCGCCTTGGCGGCGGCCAGGGCGTAGTTGCCGCCCGAGCCGATGGCCGCGACCGCGCCGCCGCCGGGGCTCTCGCCCGGCTCCAGCACGTCGCCGACGCCGGTGACGGTGTAGATGGCGTCCTTGTCGGCGACCAGCAGCATGGCCTCCAGGCGGCGCAGGTAGCGGTCGGTGCGCCAGTCCTTGGCCAGATCGACGCAGGCCCGGGCCAGCTGGTTGGGATACTGCTCGAGCTTGGCTTCCAGCCGCTCGATCAGGGTGAAGGCGTCGGCCGTGGCCCCGGCGAAGCCGGCGACCACCGCGCCTCCGGCCAGGCGGCGGACCTTGCGGGCGTTGCCCTTGACGACGGTTGGGCCCATGGAGACCTGTCCGTCGCCGGCGATCACGGTCTGGCCGTTCTTGCGCACCGCGAGAATGGTGGTGCCGTGCCAGTCGGGGAACGAGTTCGAGCTTTGCATGGCTTCGCATGTGGCGAGGCCGGCCTGGAGGGTCAAGCGCCATGAGCTTTTCGGAACGCGAGGTCGAGCGCTACGCCCGCCACCTGGTGCTGCGCGAGATCGGTGGGCCGGGGCAGCAGAAGCTCAAGGCGGCCAGGGTTCTGATCGTCGGCGCCGGGGGCCTGGGCGCGCCGGCTGCGCTCTATCTGGCGGCCGCGGGCGTGGGGACGATCGGCCTCGCCGACGCCGATGCGGTGTCGCTGTCGAACCTGCAGCGGCAGGTGCTCTATGCCGAAACCGATGTCGGCAAGCCCAAGGTCGAGGCGGCCGCGACGCATCTGGCGGCGCTCAATCCGAACGTGACGGTGGTTCCCCACCCCGTGTGGCTGGATGCGGCCAACGCCCGCGAGATCGTGCGCGACTACGACATCGTGCTGGACGGCACCGACGACTTTTCCACCCGCTTCGCCGTCAGCGACGCGTGCCTCGCCGAAGGCAAGGTGCTGGTCAGCGGGGCCCTGGGGCGCTGGACCGGCCAGGTCGGGGTGTTCCACGGCCAGCCCTGCTATCGCTGCCTGGTGCCCGAGATCCCGCCGGACGCCGAGACCTGCGCGCTGGTCGGGGTGGTCGGGGCGCTGGCTGGCGTGATCGGTTCGATGATGGCCCTGGAGGCCGTCAAGGTGATCGCCGGCGCGGGCCAGCCGCTGTCGGGGCGCCTGCTGATCTACGACGCCCTGGCGGCCGAAACCCGCACGGTGCGGATCGGCGCGGATCCCGGATGCCCCGCCTGCGGAGCATAGCGCCGTTCGGCGAAAACCTTGTGCCTACGGGGCTTTACGGGGTCGAGTCGGTGGATCGTTTGGTCTAGGTTGCCGGCCGCCGGTCCCGGCGGACCTCCCCCTTGCCGCCGGTCGGCCAAGGGAGAAAACCGATGACCAACTCTCGCATCGCCCACCCCGGCCTGGCGGCCAAGGTCATGAGCGCGCAGGACGCCGCCGCCCTGATCGAGCCGGGCTCGACCGTCGGCATGAGCGGCTTCACCGGCTCGGGCTATCCCAAGGCCGTGCCGATGGCCCTGGCCGAGCGCATCGAGACGGCCCACGCCGCCGGCGAGCCGTTCCGCGTCAAGGTGTGGACCGGCGCCTCGACCGGTCCGGAGCTGGACGGCGCCCTGGCCAAGACCGACGGCGTCGAGTTCCGCCTGCCCTACAATTCCGACCCCATCGCCCGCGAGAAGATCAATCGCGGCGAGATGGAGTATTTCGACATGCACCTCAGCCAAGTGGCCCCGATGGCCTGGCAGGGGTTCTTAGGAACACTCGACACCGCGGTCGTGGAGATCGCCGGGATCCGCGCCGACGGCTCGCTGATCCCCTCCTCGTCGGTGGGCAACAACAAGACCTGGCTGGACCGCGCCTCGAAGATCATCCTCGAGGTCAACCGCTGGCAGAACCCGGCGCTGGAGGGGATGCACGACATCTACTACGGCACCGCCCTGCCCCCCAGCCGCGTGCCGATCCCGCTGGTGAGGCCCGACGACCGCATCGGCGAGGCCTATTTCCGGGTCGATCCCAGCAAGGTCGTCGCCGTGGTCGAGACCGACGCGCCCGACCGCAACCTGCCCTTCGCCGCGCCCGACGCCTCGGCCCTGGCGATCGCCGGCCACCTGCTGGAGTTCTTCGCCCACGAGGTGAAGATGGGTCGCCTGCCCGCCTCGCTGCTGCCGCTGCAGTCGGGCGTGGGCAACATCGCCAACGCCGTGCTGACGGGCCTGGTCGACGCACCGTTCGAGAACATGACCGCCTATACCGAAGTGATCCAGGACGGCATGCTCGACCTGCTGGCCGCCGGCAAGCTGCGCATGGCCTCGGCCACGGCCTTCTCGCTGAGCCCTGAGGCCGCCGCCGGCCTCAACGCCGACATGCAGAGCTTCCGCGACAAGATGATCCTGCGCCCGCAGGAGATCTCCAACCACCCCGAACTGATCCGGCGCCTGGGCTGCATCGCCATGAACGGCCTGATCGAGGCCGACATCTACGGCGCGGTGAACTCGACCCACGTGATGGGCTCGCGCATCCAGAACGGCATCGGCGGCTCGGGCGACTTCGCCCGCAACGCCTATGTGTCGATCTTCATGACCCCGTCGACGGCCAAGGGCGGCAAGATCTCGGCCATCGTCCCGCAGGTCAGCCACGTCGACCACATCAACCAGGACGTCCAGGTGATCGTCACCGAACAGGGCCTGGCCGACCTGCGCGGCCTGTCGCCCAAGCAGCGGGCCCGGGTGATCATCGACAACTGCGCCCACCCCGACTTCCGTCCGGGCCTGGAAGACTACTTCCAGCGCGCCCAGCTGGGCGCCTATGGCCGCCAGACCCCGACCCTGCCGGGCGAGGCGCTGTCGTGGCACCAGCGGTTCATGGAGACGGGGGACATGCGGGGCTAGAGCCGCACGCCCTGGCAGGTTTCAGAGTCGCTGAACCGCATGCCGTTGCCGGCCTCGAGGATGACCTCCCCGGGGCTGCCCGACAGCACGCGCTGGGCGGCGGAGCGGGGAACCTGCCAGTCCGGCGTCGCCACCCGCTTCACCGGATCGGCGACGCGAGCGGCCTTCATCAGCGCCGCCATGTCGGCCTTGCGGAACCTGGGCCCCAGATCACCCGCGAAGCCGGCCCGGAACAGGCGCTGCAGCAGGGTGAACTCACTAGCGTGCCGCAGGATTTCGGCTTTCGCCGGCGAGCGGGCGACATTGGCCATGACCTGACGCTGGATGCCGTCGGCCAGCATGGCGAACTCCCACGGCGCCGACGCCGAACCATTCCGAGGCTCCCGGTCGAAGGCCACCTGCGTCATGAAACGAAGCGGCGGCGTCTTCTGGGGAGAGGCGCCCAAGGCGTCCTGGCTCACGACATAGCCGCGCTCTCGCACGCCGCTCCATATGGCGAAGCCGGCGTTCTCATCGATGGCCTCGCGCCTGGCCCTGACGCAGCGCCAGTAGGCGGCCTCACCGCCGTCCAGCATCGAACCGCAGGTCTTCAGGGCCACGACCACCGGCTTCTGGAACCGCCAGGCCTCACGCGCAAACACCGACGCCGTCGGGTCGTCCAGGCCCCCCCCTGAGCGCGCGAGGATGGACAACACTGTTGGAACCGTTACGCGAAAGCCGCCCCCGCAGCGGAAAGCAGATTAACCAAAACTCAGCTTAAACGCGAGTCAATGTTAACAAGTTTCCGGGAGTTGCTCCGCCTACAGCATCGCCGGGATGACCCGGTCGGGCGGGCGGTGGCCGTCCATGAAGGTCTTCACGTTGACGATGACCTTCTCGCCCATGTCGATGCGGCCCTCGACGGTGGCCGAGCCCATGTGGGGCAGCAGCACGACGTTGGGCAGCTTGAGCAGCTTGGGATTGATGGCCGGCTCGTGCTCGTAGACGTCCAGGCCCGCGCCGGCGATCTCGCCGCGGGCCAGCATGTTGGCCAGGGCCCCCTCGTCGATGACCTCGCCGCGGGCGGTGTTGACCACGATGGCGTGCGGCCGCAGCAGCTTCAGCCGCCGGGCCGACAGCAGGTGGTAGGTGGCCGGGGTGTGCGGGCAGTTGATCGAGATGATGTCCATCCGGGCCAGCATCTGGTCGAGGCTTTCCCAGTAGGTGCAGCCCAGCTCCTCGGCGATGCGCGGGCTGACGGGCTTTCGGTTGTGATAGTGCACCTGCATGCCGAAGGCCTTGGCGCGGCGGGCCACGGCCTGGCCGATGCGGCCCATGCCGACGATGCCCAGGCGCTTGCCCCACAAGCGGCGGCCCAGCATCCAGGTCGGCGACCAGCCCTGGAACTCGCCGGCCTTGACCACCTCGGCGCCTTCGACGACGCGGCGCGAGGCGGCCATGATCAGGGTCATGGTCAGGTCGGCGGTGTCCTCGGTCAGGACGCCTGGCGTGTTGGTGACGATGATCCCCCGCGCATTGGCGGTGGCGACGTCGATATTGTCGACCCCGGCCCCGAAATTGGCGATCAGCTTGAGCCTTTCGCCGGATCGCGACAGAAGGCGACTGTCGATGCGGTCGGTGATGGTCGGCACCAGAACATCAGCCCGTCCCATGGCGTCGACCAGCTCATCGGCGGTCATCGGCTTGTCTGACAGGTTCAGTTCGGTGTCGAACAGTTCGCACATGCGCGTCTCGACCGGATCGGGCAGCTTGCGCGTGACGACGACTTTGAGCTTGCGGGCAGGCATGGGCGGTCCGAAAAGCCTTTCCCTGACGGGCATTCGAAATCTGTAGCAAAGGGGCCGGAAGCGGCCAAGCAACATGCCGGTGAAATGCAAACATCGTTCGCTGGGCGGATTGGCGCTGGGCGGTCTCGCGGCGGCGACCCTGCTGCTGGCCGGCCCCGCCCTCGCCCAGCCCCCAGCCACGACGCCCTCGGGCCTGCCGGTGCCGCGCTACGTCGTTCTGAAGTACGGCGAGGTCAATGCGCGCCAGGGCCCCGACGAGCAGCACCGCCTGCTGTGGATCTACAAGGCCAAGGGCCTGCCGGTGCAGGTGGTGGCCGAAACCCGCGAGTGGCGGCGGATCTGCGATCCCGAAGGCGGCCTGGCCTGGGTGCACAAGCGCACCACCGACGGCCGCCGCACGGCCATGCGGGTGCAGGACAGCCCCCTGCCCCTGCGCGCCTCGCCCAAGCCGGAGTCGCGGATCAGCGCCTACCTGGCCGGCCGATCGATCGCCAATCTCGACAAGTGCGAGAAGGGCTGGTGCCGCCTGAAGGCCGACGGCGCGTCGGGCTGGGCCCCGGAAGACGAGATCTGGGGGGCCAAAGAGACCCTGCAGTGTCCCGAAGGGCGCTGATTTGCGCCCATTTCGGGGTGGCTCTCACCAATTGTCGCCGAATGTAACATTGAGGCCCGCCCCGGCGCCGTGCTAGGGGCGTTCGCATGCAAAAGAGCGCCTACACCTTCGAAGAGCTCCTGGCCTGCGGCCGGGGCGAAATGTTCGGCCCTGGCAACGCCCAGCTGCCCGTGCCGCCGATGCTGATGTTCGATCGCATCGTCCGGATCGAATCCGAGGGCGGCAAGTACGGCAAGGGCTATGTCGAAGCTGAATTCGACATCAAGCCGGACCTCTGGTTCTTCGGTTGCCACTTCATCGGCGACCCCGTCATGCCCGGGTGCCTGGGCCTGGACGCCATGTGGCAGCTGGTCGGCTTCTTCCTGGGCTGGTCGGGCGCGCCGGGTCGCGGCCGCGCCCTGGGCGTGGGCGAAGTGAAGTTCACCGGCCAGGTGACCCCCGACGTCAAGAAGGTCGTCTACAAGATCGACCTCAAGCGCGTGATCATGCGCAAGCTGGTCATGGGCATCGGCGACGGCGTCATGGAAGCCGACGGCAAGGTGATCTACGAAACCAAGGACCTCAAGGTCGGCCTGTTCACGGCCGAACAGATGGCGGGTTGATCCAACCGACAGGCCGGCCGTTCTGTTCAAGGAGCCGGCTCCGGCGATCGGGGAGAAAGAGGTACTGATATGCGTCGCGTCGTCGTCACGGGACTGGGCGTCGTCTCGTCCATCGGCAACAACGCCAACGAGGTGCTGGCTTCGCTGCGCGAGGCCAAGTCGGGCGTGGTCGCCGCGCCGGAGTACGCGGAACTCGGCTTCCGCTGCCAGGTGCACGCCGCCCCCCAGATCGAGTGGGAAGGCCTGGTCGATCGCCGCGCCGCGCGCTTCCTGGCGCCCGGCACGGCCTACGCCCACATCGCCATGGAACAGGCGATCAGCGATTCCGGCCTCGAGGAGAGCGACATCTCCAACGAGCGCACGGGCCTGATCGTCGGTTCGGGCGGCCCGTCCACCCGCGTCATCGTCGAGGCCGCGGCCACGACGAAGGAAAAGGGTCCCAAGCGGATCGGTCCGTTCGCGGTGCCCAAGGCCATGAGCTCGGGTCCGTCGGCGGTGCTGTCGACCTGGTTCAAGATCCGCGGGATCAACTATTCGATCAGCTCGGCCTGCGCGACCAGCGCCCACTGCATCGGCGCGGGCGCCGAGCAGATCCAGCTAGGCAAGCAGGACATCGTCTTCGCCGGCGGCTGCGAGGAGCTGGACTGGACCCTGTCGAACCTGTTCGACGCCATGGGCGCCATGAGCACCAACTTCAACGACCGCCCGGCCGTGGCCAGCCGCGCCTACGACAAGGACCGCGACGGCTTCGTGATCGCCGGCGGCGCGGGGATCGTGGTGCTCGAGGAATACGAGCACGCCAAGGCGCGCGGGGCCAAGATCTATGGCGAGCTGATCGGCTACGCCGCCAACTCCGACGGTTACGACATGGTCGCTCCGTCGGGCGAGGGCGCGGCCCGTTGCATGAAGCTGGCGATGGCGCAGGCCGGCGGCCGCAGCATCGACTACCTGAACCCGCACGGCACCTCGACCCCGGTCGGCGACAGCAAGGAGATGGGCGCGGTGCGCGAGGTGTTCGGCGACAAGGCGCCGCTGATCTCGTCGACCAAGTCGCTGACCGGCCACAGCCTGGGCGCGGCCGGCGCGCAGGAGGCGATCTACTCGATCCTGATGCTCAAGAACGGCTTCGCCGCCGAGAGCGCCAACATCGAGAACCTCGACCCCGAGTTCGCCGACCTGCCGATCCTGCGCCAGCGGGCCGACAAGCCGCTCGACACGGTGATGTCCAACAGCTTCGGCTTCGGCGGCACCAACGGCACGCTGATCTTCGGCCAGGCCGACTGAGCCTTTTCCAGACACGCCGGGGCGGGCGGGTTCCGAAGCGGAAGCCCGCCTGCTAACCAGCGATCCAAGATCCAAGGAGCCGACCGATGGCCGACGACTACGCATTCCCCAAGGGCGAGCTGATGGCGGGCAAGAAGGGCCTCGTCATGGGCGTGGCCAACCACAACTCGATCGCCTGGGGCATCGCCAGCCAGCTGGCCGCCCAGGGCGCCGAGATGGCCTTCACCTACCAGGGCGAGGCGCTGGAGCGCCGCGTGCGCCCGCTGGCCGAAAGCATCGGCGTGACCACCCTGATCCCGGCCGACGTCACCGACGACGCCTCGATGGACGCGGCCTTCGCCGCCGTCGAGGAGAAGTTCGGCACGCTCGACTTCGTGGTCCACTCGGTGGCCTTCGCCAACAAGGACGAGCTGAAGGGCTCGTTCGTCGACAACACCACCCGTGAGGGCTTCCTCACGGCCATGAACATCTCGGCCTTCAGCTTCGTCGACGTCGCCAAGCGCGCGGCCAAGATCATGCCGAACGGCGGCTCGCTGATCACCATGACCTATCTCGGGTCGGAGCGGACCATCCCGAACTACAACACCATGGGCGTGGCCAAGGCCGCCCTGGAAGCGGCGACCCGCTACATCGCCCGCGACCTCGGCCCCAAGGGCATCCGCGTCAACGCCATCTCGGCCGGCGCCATGCGCACCCTGGCCCTGGCCGGCATCGCCGGCGGCCGCGGCATGATCGCCCAGGGCCGCGCCTTCAGCGCCATGAAGGAAGACACCTCGATGGAAGGCGTCGCCGGCGCCGCCCTGTGGCTGGTCTCGGACCTGGGCCGCTCGACCACGGGCGAAGTCGTCCACGTCGACGCCGGCTTCCACATGATGGGCATGCCCGACGAAGCCGAAGGCTGATCCCCTTCGGCCCCAGGCTGAACGAACGAGGCCCGGCGGAGCGATCCGCCGGGCTTTTTCGTGGGCGGCAAGAGCTCTAGGGCTGATTGAGATTCACTCGATCACAGCCCCACAGGACCGTCTTTCCCCGCGAAGGCGGGGAGCCAAGCTGGCGTTCAGAATGTGGCGCGGCCGTGGGTCGTCTGCTGGTTCGGCTTGGATCCCCGCCTTCGCGGGGAAGGCTCGGATGAGGATGACCGGGATACTAGACGTCGATCGGCCCTAAGGCGCGTAGGCCCGCATGAACCGGTCCGCGGCGGCCGCGGCCTGGGCGTGGAACTCGGCGGCGGTGCGGTCGGACGGCAGGCGCAGCAGGGCCCGCAGCTGGCTGTGGCCCATGACCATGCCGGCGAAGAACTCGGCGGCTTGCTCGGCGTCGTCGACGGCCAGGCGGCCCAGCTTCGTTTCGGTCTCCAGGAAGGCGGCCAGCTGGCGGCGGGCCTGGCGGGGGCCGGCTTCGAACACCTCGCTGGCCACATCGGGCATCTCGCCCGCGCCCTGGATGATCACCCGCAGCACCGAATAGCCGTTGGTGGTGATCACCGTCTCCAGCATCGAGCGGGCGATGGCCTCCAGCGCCTCGCGCGGATTGTCGACGGCGCCCGGCTCGCGCAGCGGAGCCGTGATGCGCGCCACGCGGCGGGCCATCAGCGCCTTCACCAGCTCGGCCTTGGAGCCGTAGTGGTTGTAGACCGTCTGCTTGGAGACGCCGGCCCGGCGGGCGATCTCCTCCATCGGGGCCGAGAGACCGCGCTGGCCGATCACCTCGACGGCGGCGTCGAGAATGGCCTCGGTCTTGGCGACGTCGATCTGTCCGGCGATCCTGGGCATCAGTGGGCGTCCGAGGGCGGCGGCGGCAGGACCTTGGGCGGGGCGGCCAGCAGGCTGACCACGGCGGCCACGAAGCAGCCGTAGGCCAGCAGGGTGAAGCTGTCGCCGAAGGCCAGCACCGTGGCCTGCTGGTTCATCATGTTGCCGATCGCCTTGCGGGCCGCGCCGTCGGGGTCGCTGACCCCCAGCTGCTGCATGCGCGCGGCCAGGCCCGCCATCATCGTCCCGGCCTCGCCGCCGTTCATCACCTTCGACGACATGTCGCTGAAGTAGAGGGCGGTCTGCTGGGTGATGCTGGTGGCCAGCAACGCCAGGCCGATGGCGCCGCCGGTGTTGCGCGCGAGGTTCACGAGGCCCGAGGCGTTCTTGACCATGTGCGGCGGCAGGGTGCTCATCGTGATCTGCTGGGTAGCGATCATGGCGATCATGACGCCGACGCCGCGGCAAGCCTGCACCCAGGCGAATTCCCAGAAACCCCAGTTTTTGGTCACGCCGTGGGCCATGTACATGCCCCAGCCGGCCAGCAGGAAGCCAACGCACATCGGGATGCGCGGATCGACCTTGCGCACGATGCGGCCGGCGATCGGGCCGGTGGCGAACATCGACAGGCCCGAGACCACCATGGTGGTGCCCACTTCCGAGGCCGAATAGCCCCGCACGCGGCTGAGGAACTGCGGCAGCAGGAAGGTGCCGCCGAACAGGCTGGCGCCCGAGATCGCGGTCATCATCACGCCGATGCTGAAGTTGCGGTTGGCGAAGGCCTTCAGCTCGACGATCGGGTTCTTGTAGGTCAGCTGGCGCCAGATGAAGACCACGCCGGTGACCACGGTCACGACGGTGAGGCCCAGGATCAGGTCGTCCTCGAACCAGTTCTCCTTGGCGCCTTCCTCCAGCACGTACTGCATGCTCATCAGGAAGACGGCCATGAAGGCCAGGCCCGACCAGTCGAAGCCCTTGGCCAGGCTGGGGTCGCCCTTGTCGAAGTCGCCCCACTTGGCCACCGCGAACAGCACCAGGATGCCGGGCGGGACGTTGATGAAGAACAGCCAGCGCCAGGACAGCCATTCGGTCAGGTGACCGCCCAGGGTGGGGCCGACGGTGGGGGCCAGGGTGACGATCAGGCCCATGATGACGCTGGCGGTGATCCGGCGCTCGGGCGGGAAGGCGGTGAAGGCCACGGCGAACACCGTCGGGATCATCGCCCCGCCGATGAAGCCCTGCAGCGCCYGGGTCAGGATCATCATGTCGATCGACGAGCTGAGGCCGGTGGCGACGCTCATCAGGATGAAGCCCAGGCACGAGGCCATGTAGAGCCGCTGGGTGCCCCACAGCCGCGAGAGATATCCCGACAGCGGGATCATCACGACCTCGGGGATCAGGTAGGCGGTCTGGATCCAGCTGACCTGGTCGGCGCTGGCCCCGACGCCCGCCTGGATTTGCGGCAGCGAGGCCGCGACGATCTGGATGTCGAGGATGGCCATGAACTGGCCGATGACCATCGCCCCGAAGCCGAGGAACAGCTTGGTCCAGTCGACCTCGCCCCCGGTCTTGGCCGGGGCGGGCGGCGCGGCGGGCTTGCCCGCGGCGGCGTTGGGCAGGGCGGCGTCGGTCACGACGGCGCGGCCTTAGCGGGCCTGGGTCGCGATGGGGGCGCGGGCGACCTGCTCGGCCCCTTGGCCGGCGTCCGCGAAGGACGGGCCCGAACGATCACGGACGTCGACCTTGACTTCGACCGACAGGCCCGGACGCAGGGCCGCGCCCTTGCCCTGGCGCTCGACGGCGATCTTGACCGGCAGGCGCTGGGTGATCTTGGTGAAGTTGCCGACGGCGTTCTCGACCGGGATCAGGGCGAACTCCTGGCCGGTGGCCGGCGCGAAGCTGTCGACCTTGCCGACGATCTTCTCCTTGCCGAAGGCGTCGGCGTGGATCTCGACCGGCTGGCCGACCCGCAGGCGGGCGACCTGGGTCTCCTTGAAGTTGGCGACCACGAAGCTCTGGCCCAGCGGCACCACCGACATCAGGGCCACGCCCGGCTGCACCAGCTGGCCGGGACGCACGGTGCGGGCGCCGACCACGCCGGCGGCGGGGGCGCGGATCACGGTGCGTTCGAGGTCGAGGCGGGCCTGGGCGACGGCGGCGTGGGCGGCGGCGGCCTGGGCGACCGTCTGGGCGCGGGCCGAACCCAGCGCCGAGGCGGTGCGGCGCTCGGCCTCCAGGGCGGCCTGGGCGCTCGCCACGGTGGCTTCCGACTGCTTGGTCCCGGCGGCTTCGGTCTGGACCTTCTGCTGCGACACCCAGCCCTGCTTGGCCAGGGCGTCGTAGCGGTCGAGGTCCGCGCGGGCCCGGCCGGCGTCGGCCTGGGCGCTGGCGACGCCCGCCTGGCGCTGCTGGATCAGGGCCTGTTCGAGGACGGACTTGTCGTCGACGCTCTTGATGGCCGCGTCGAGGGCGGCGGCGTTGGCGATCGCCTGGTCGAGCTTGGCCTGGAAGGTCGAGGGGTCGATCGTGGCCAGCACCTGGCCGGCCTCGACCCGCTGGTTGTCGGCCACCAGCACCTGGGCGACATAGCCGGTGACCTGCGGGCTGACCGAGACGGTGTCGGCCTGAACGAAGGCGTTGTCGGTGCTCTCGAAGCGCTGCTTGTCGATGTACCAGAACGCGCCGCCGACCAGGATGGCCGCGCCGGCGACGCCGGCCACCAGCAACGGAACCAGCTTCTTCTTCTTCGTCTCGGCCATGGCCCAACCCTGAAAGGACTGCGGGCGTCCGAAAACGGGGGCGACTATTCGCCTAGCGGACGCGACGGGGGATAAATGGACGAATTCGTCCAAAAATCAATCCGCCCTTTCCGCGGCATTGTGCGGCGCCGCGAAAACGCCCGCGCCGACGGGCCGGCTCATTCCAACGGCGGTCGCTCGTCCGTCCAGCAGGCCTCGAGCGCCGCGCTCGCCTTCTTCCACCATGGCCCTATGAGGTCGCCGGTGGGATCGAGCAGCGTCAGCGCCACATCCGACGAACCGGCTTGACCCCACCGCTTCAGCCGCCACCCCGAACTGTGGAGCGGCGGCGTCTGCATGCGCGGCTTGGGCAAGTCGCGCAGCGCGTAGGGCGTGGCGGCCGGCAGGTTGTCGAGGTCCTCGATCACCGTGACCAGGGCCGGGCACTTGCGCCCGTCGATCCACTGGGTCCTGGTTTCCGCCTGGCCAGCCCGCGCGCCGATGCGCCAGGCCTCCTCTGTCTTCCTTTCCGCCGTCCACACCGACGGCTCGCCTGGCGCGGGCCGGCCGTCGGGACCGAACAGGCCATGACGGGTGAAGGCGACGCTGGTGCTGCCGGATCCCGAAGGACCGGCGAAGCCGTAGTCGAGCACCACCCAGGGAAAGGACTGATACCGGATCTGGGCGGCGGCCGGCGTCGCCAGCAGCAGGACGAGCGCGAGGAGGGCCGAACGCATCAGGCGGCCTTCTTTTCGGCGATCCAGGCGTCGACCTGGACCTCCAGCACGTCGAGCGGCACGGCGCCGTTCTTCAGCACCGCGTCGTGGAAGCCGCGCAGGTCGAACCTGTCGCCCAGCGCCGTCTCGGCCCGGGCCCGCAGCTCGCGGATCTTCAGCTCGCCCAGCTTGTAGGCCAGGGCCTGGCCCGGCCAGGTGATGTAGCGGTCGACCTCGGCCTCGATGTTGGTGCGCGACAGGGCGGTGTTGTCGAGCATGAAGGCGATGGCCTGGTCGCGGGTCCAGCCCTTGGAGTGGATGCCGGTGTCGACCACCAGCCGGCAGGCGCGCCACATCTCGTAGGACAGGCGGCCCATGTCCTTCTCGGGCGTGTCGTAGAGGCCCATCTCGATGCCCAGGCGCTCTGAATAGAGGCCCCAGCCCTCGACGAAGCCGGTGAAGAAGGCCGCGTTCTTGCGGAACTCCGGCAGGTCCAGCTCCTGCTGCAGCGCGATCTGGTGGTGGTGGCCGGGCACGGCCTCGTGCACCGTCAGGGCCGGCATCTCGTAGAGCGGCCGCTGGTCGAGGTGGGTGGTGTTGACGAAATAGACGCCGGGCGAGCCTGTGCTGGCGAAGCCGGCGTTGTAGTAGGCCGTGGTGTTGCCTTCCGCGATCTCGGCCGGAATCTCGCGCACGGTGTAGGGCAGGCGGGGCAGGGTTCCGAACAGCTTGGGCATCCAGCCGTCGATGGTCTTGGCCAGGAACGTCGCCTCGCGCATCAGCTCGCCCGGGGTCTTGGCGTAGTACTTCGGATCGGTGCGCAGCTTGTCGATGAAGGCTTTGCGGTCGGGCGCGATCCCGCTCTTGCGGGCGACCTCGTCCATCTCGGCGCGGATGCGGGCCACTTCCGACAGCCCCAGCTGGTGGATCTCGTCGGGGGTCTTGGTCGTCGTGGTCATCACCCGCACCTGGTAGGCGTACCAGGCCGGTCCCTGGGGCAGGGCGGAGGCGGCCACGTCCTTGCGGCACCTGGGCGCGTAGTCCTTCTCGTAGAAGTCCGACAGCGCCTGGTAGGCGGGATTGATCTTGCCGCTGATCGTCGCCTTGGCGCGGGCCTGCATGGCGGCCCAGTCGGCGTCGGAGATCGTCGTCGGCTTCTTGCCCTTGAACGGCTTGTAGAAGGCCGAGGCCTGCGGATCCTTGGCGATGGTGGCGGTGATCGTCGCCCCGAACGCCTTCATCGGCGCGCAAGGCTGGACGTAGCCCTTGGAAAGGCCCTCGCGCACCGTGGCGATCGAGGCTGCGTTGTAGGCCGGATAGAGGTCGAGCCGTTTCAGGTAGCTGTCGTAGTCGGCCTTGGTGAAGAACGGCAGCATGTCGGGCAGGGCGGCGAAATACTGGTGCCAGCTGCCGATGCTGGAGAACAGCATGGTGCGCTGGCCGAACCGCGCGCCCTCGACCTGCTCGGCGAGCATGCGGTGCAGGATGGCCTTGTTCACCCTGTCGGCCTGGGAAAGGCCCGCGTCGGGGATGGCGTCGAGCCGCTTGCGGAAGGCTTCGGCCTCGGCGGCGCGGCGATCGGCGTAGGCCAGGGACGGATCGTCCAGCTGGTCGTCATAGGTGCGCACGCCCAGCAGGGTGGCCTGCAGCGGCGCGCCCTTCAGCCACCAGGCCCAGTGCTCGTCGACCAGGGTCTTCAGCGCCGGGGAGGTCACGCCGGCCGACGCGGTCGCCGCCGACGCCTGGGCCAGGGCGGGCGAGGCCGCGGTTGCGGCCAGCATGGCGGCCGCGCAGGCCGCTCCCATCCACCGCTTGAGCATGTTTCCCCCTCCAGGATCATCGACAGCCCGGGCAGACAGCCATGCGTTGGGGAGCCTGCGCAAGTCGCGCCCCCGTTTCGCCATCGCGCGACGCGCACTATGTCTGGCCGCACGCTGAAGGGATGACGCATGGCCGCTTCGAGATCCGCCCGGGTTGGAGCCCTCGCCGCGCTGGCCGCGACCTTCGCCGTCCCGGCCGTGGCCCAGACCCCCAGCGTCGAGCTGCAGCCGACCGATCCCGGCAGCGCCGTGGTCGAGGAGCTGCTGGTGGTCGCCCGCCCGCCGGGCCCGGCGCTGTGGCTGGTCGAGAAGAACGGCGCCAAGCTCTATGTCCTCGGCTCGGCCGCGCCCCTGCCGCACCAGCTGAAGTGGGACAGCCCCCGCCTCAACCGCGCTCTGGACCAGGCCAGCCTGGTGCTGGTGCCGCCCGAGGCCTCGGTCGGGCCCATGCAGGTCACCAAGTTCTTCCTCACCGGCGGCGGCGGGGTGCGCCAGGCCTTCGGCAAGAAGCTGGAGGACCGCCTGCCGCCCGACCTGAAGGACCGCTTCGTCAAGGCCCGCACCCAAGCCCGCCGCACCGCCGTGCCCTACAAGGACTGGAAGCCCGCGGTGGCCGGCTTCATCGTGCTGTCGGACTTCCGCCAGGCCGCCGGCCTGTCGGAGGCCAAGCCGGTCAGCACCATCGAGCGCATGGCCAAGGCCAAGGGCGTGAAGGTCAAGGCCATGAGCCAGTATCGCCTGGGCCCGGTGCTGGGCGCGGCCGGCAAGCTGTCGGACGAGGCCAACCTCGCCTGCCTGCGCGACGCCCTCAACGAGATCGACTACGAGGCCCCGCGCTGGAACACGCTGGGGACCGACTGGGCCAACGGCGACATCGCCTCGGTGCGGGCCCGCTATTCGTCGAGCGCCGCCCAGCGCTGCCTGCTGCGCGCGCCCGGCGGGGCCGGCCTGCTCAACGACCAGATCGGCCAGTCGGCCAAGGCGCTTTCGGAAGCGCTCGAACGCCCCGGCGTCACCGTCGCCGTCGTCGACCTGGCCTTCCTGCTGCCCAGCAACGGCGTGCTCGATCGACTGCGGGCGCAAGGCGCGACGGTGACCTCGCCGAGCTGACTTTCCGTCGTCATCCCGGCCGGAGCGAGCGCAGAGCCGGGACCCAGGGGCCACTGCAATGCGGCCGCCGCGCCTGGACGCCAACTCTGGCCGCGACGCCCGGTCCCCTGGGTCCCGGATAGCCGCTGCGCGGCTTCCGGGATGACGAGCTTTGGGAAGGACCGCGCCCCCTACCGCCCGATGAACCGGCGCACGACGATCAGGCCGCCGCGGTATTCGTCCTGCTGGCCGTAGCGTTCGATCAGCGGGCTGTCGGCGGCTTCGCCGAGGATGCGCTCGTAGTTGGCGAAGGTGCCGATGGCGTACTTGTCGCCGATCGGGGTCATCATCAGGAAGGCCACGCCCACCTGGTTGAGGCCGCCCTTGGGATCATACTCGTTCAGGCTGGGCACGGCCGCCACGTCGCGGGCGGTGACGCCGTAGAAGGTTCGGTTGGTGTTCTTGTCGCCGCCGCGGGCGTAGACCATCGACTGCAGCAGGCCCACCGGCGTCACGTCCTGGCGCGAGACCGAGCCCCAGAAGTCCCAGCCGTCGGAGACGCCGGTGACGTCGCGGCCGATCCGGCCGCCGACCACGAAGTCCTTCCAGGTGCGCTTGTAGGCGTAGAGCGCCAGGTCGGCGCCGGTGTCGGGGCTCTGGATGCCGCTGTCGGTGTCGTCGGGACCGCCCCAGCGCGGGCGCAACTGGGCGCCGGCGTGGAAGGTCTCGTCGTTGATGACGTTGTAGCCCAGGCCGTCGAGGCCGTTGGCGTAGACCTTGCCCTTCCAGTGGGCGCTGCCCCAGAAGGTGAAGTTGGTCTTGTGCGGGTCCTTGCCGCCGGGGCTGAAGCCGTAGACGGGACCGCCGCCGACATCGACCTCCCAGGTCGCGGGAGCTTCGACGTCCTTGTAGGGCAGGGCCTGGGCGAGAGCCGCGGCGGGCAGGGCGCAGGCGGCCGCCGCCAGCAGGGCGAGGAGAGGCTTGGTCGACATGGAGTCCTTGCGATCAGACCAGAACAAACGGGACCCCAATCCCTGACCGCATCCCGTCGAACGCGTTCGATGAAGCCCTTAATCCTCCGCGGACGGAAAGGCAAAGGGCTTCGCGCGGACGCCCGCCCCTCGGCGAGCCCCTCGACCAACTGGCCCAAGCGACTCGAAATCCTTGCATTTTCCACAGCGCTCCCGCATAAGCGCGCACTTCCGGCGCTTTATCAGCAGCGCCTCCACCGTCACGACCCCGCCCCGGTAGCCCGGGACACCATGCGGACGAGGACGGCGAGGACCCCCGTCGACGTGATCGTCCACGGGGGCTGATTGCGTTTGGTCACTGTATTCAACGTGGGTTTCGCATGTTCGACGGCCTTACAGAGCGACTTTCAGGCGTCTTCGACCGCCTCGGCGGTCGCGGCGTGCTGTCCGAAAAGGACATCGACGAGGCGCTGCGCGAAGTCCGCGTGGCCCTGCTGGAAGCCGACGTCGCCCTGCCGGTCGTCAAGGACTTCATCAGCAAGGCCAAGGAAAAGGCCTCGGGCGAGTCCGTCATCCGTTCGGTCAAGCCGGCCGACCAGGTGGTCAAGATCGTCTATGACGGCCTGGTCGAGATGCTGGGCGGCGAAACCCCCACCAGCCTGAACCTGGCGCTGAACCCGCCGACCATCATCCTGATGGCCGGCCTGCAGGGCTCGGGCAAGACCACCACCACCGGCAAGCTGGCCCTTCGCCTTTCGAAGACCGAGCGCAAGAAGGTGCTGGTCGCCTCGCTCGACACCCGCCGCCCGGCCGCCATGGAGCAGCTGGCGACCCTGGCCAAGCAGGTCGGCGTCGAGAGCCTGCCGATCGTCGACGGCCAGAGCGCCCCCGACATCGCCAAGCGCGCCCTCACCGCCGCCAAGCTCAGCGGCTACGACGTCCTGATCCTCGACACCGCCGGCCGCACCACGCTGGACGAGGCGATGATGAGCGAAGCGGCGGAAATCGCCCGCATCGCCAATCCGTCGGAAACGATCCTGGTCGCCGACAGCCTGACCGGCCAGGACGCCGTGCGCACGGCGAAAGCCTTCCACGAACGCCTGCCGCTGACCGGCCTGATCCTGACCCGCGCCGACGGCGACGGCCGCGGCGGCGCGGCCCTGTCGATGCGCCACGTCACCGGCCTGCCGATCAAGTTCCTCGGCGCCGGCGAAAAGATCGACCAGCTCGACGCCTTCGACGCCCGCCGCGTCGCCGGCCGGATCCTCGGTCAGGGCGACGTCGTCGCGCTGGTCGAGAAGGCCGCCGCCGACCTCGACGCGGCCGAAGCCGAGCGCATGGCCAAGAAGCTGGCCAAGGGCAAGTTCGACCTCGACGACCTGTCGTCCCAGCTGTCGCAAATGCAGAAGATGGGCGGCATGGAAGGCATCATGGGCCTCCTGCCGGGCGTCCAGAAGGTCAAGAAGCAGATCGCCGAAAGCGGCATCGACGACAGCATCTTCCGCCGCCAGCAGGCGATCATCAGCTCGATGACCAAGGAAGAGCGCAAGAAGCCCGACATCCTGGCCGCCTCGCGCAAGCGCCGCATCGCCGCCGGTTCGGGCGTCGACGTCGCCGAGGTCAATCGCCTGCTCAAGCAGCACCGCCAGATGGCCGACATGTTCAAGTCGATGAGCAAGGACGGCGGCAAGGGCCTGGCCCGCATGGCCGGCATGCTCGGCGGCGGCGACATGGCCCGACTGAAATCCCTCGGCGGCGGCAAGATGCCCGCCGCCGATCCCAACGCGACGGAAGGCCAAGGCCTTTCGGGGCTGCCCGGTCTGCCGGGCCTCGGGGGCGGGGCCAACCCGCTCTCCGGCCTGGGCGGCCTGCCGCCCGGCTTCAATCCGTTCAAGAAAAAATAGACTTTAGACCCAAGGACTTAGACCAATGCTGAAGATCCGTCTCGCCCGTGGCGGCGCCAAGAAGCGTCCGTACTACTCGATCGTCATCGCCGACAGCCACTCGCCGCGCGATGGCCGCTTCATCGAGAAGGTCGGCACCTACAACCCGCTGCTGAAGAAGGATGACCCCGCGCGCGTCACCCTGAAGCTGGAGTCGATCCAGGAGTGGCTCAAGAAGGGCGCCCAGCCGACCGACCGCGTCGCCCGCTTCCTGGCCGCCCAAGGCGTCGGCGCCTGGACCGCCGGCAACAACCCGAAGAAGGCCGAGCCCGGCAAGAAGGCCAAGGAACGCACCGCCGAGCGCGCCCAGCGCGAAGAAGAGCGTCTGGCCGCCGAAGCCCAAGCCAAGGAAGACGCCAAGGCCGCCGCTGAAGCCGCCGCCGCGGCCGCCGCCGAAGCCGCTGCTGCTCCGGCCGCTGAAGAAGCTCCGGCCGAAGCCCCGGCTGAAGAAGCCTCGGAAGGCTAAGGGATACGGCGCCGCCCTCCACGTGGGGGCGGCGCCATTCTCTTCTCTACCCCAAGGACCGGCCTCGTCCGGAAAGCCTCGCGTCGATGCCGATCTCTCCCGATGACCCGTTGATCCTGGTCGGCCGCGTGGCCGGAGGCTTTGGCGTGCGCGGCGAGGTGCGCATCTCGACCTATACCGAGGAGCCGATGGCCCTGAAGGGCTTCAAGCGGCTCCTGCGCCAGGACGGTTCGACCGCCCTGTCGATCTCGCAGGCAAGAGCCGTCAAGGACGGCCTGATCTGCCGCTGCGCCGAGATCGCGACCAAGGAAGCCGCCGACGCCCTGCGCGGCCTCAAGCTTTTCGTCCCCCGCTCGGCCCTGCCCGAGCCCGACGAGGACGAGTTCTACCTCACCGACCTGATCGGCATGGCCGTGCGCCACATCGCCACCGGCGAGGACCTGGGCAAGATCAAGAGCGTCCAGGACTTCGGGGCCGGCGACCTGCTCGAGATCACTCCCCCCCTCGGCGGCCAGACCTGGTACCTGCCCTTCACCCGCGCCGCTGCGCCGGAAGTGAAGCTGGCCGAGCGCCTGGTGCTGGCCGACCCGCCCAACCTGGTGGGCGAGCCCGAGGGCCCCCAGTCCGACGAGGACTAGGGTTTCACGGCCGGGTTTCGGTCGATCCCCTTGACCAGTTCCGGCCAGTTCCAGCGGATCCGCATCGACGCGCCCGCGGTCGGCAGATCATCGTCGGTGCGCGCCGGCGCGCGCAGCAGCTCCACCGCGGCCTTGATCGCCTGCGCCGCCTTCGGGCCGGCCTCGCCGGTCGTCACGCAATCCTTCAACGCGCCATCCGCGGCGATCCCGCATCGGGTGCTGGTCAAGCCGGTCAGGTCGCCCGCGCCGGCCAGGATCGCCTGGGCCTGGTCGCGGTCGGGGCGCGCAGCCCAGTGTATGAACCGCCCCTCGCAATCGGCCGGGCCTTCCCCGGCCGGACAGGCGAAACGATCCGAGCCGTTGCGCGGCGTGTTGTCTCTCACGGCGACCACCATGAAGGCGTCCTCGCCGATCGCCTTGCCCAGGGCCGTGGCCCTGAACGGCTGCGGCGCCGACGGGTCGACCGGGGGCGCGGCGAAGGTGACAGGGATCAGGCGCCGGGCGCCATCCACCGGCTTGCCGTCGCGGATCTCGGGATTGAAGGCGAAGCCGGCGCTCAGGGCCACGGCCGCCTCGCCGAAGCCGTAGTCCTCGGGCGTCTGCGACACGACCTTGCAGTCGCTGGCCTTGCCTTCGGCGGTGATGCGGCAGTCGAGGGTCGCCTTGCCGCCGATGTTCTCCTTCTGGGCGCGCGGGGGATAGAGCTGGGCCATCGCGTTGGCGTCGGGCAGGCTGCGCCACTCGGCGCGTTCGATGCGCTTGGGCGTCTCCTGGGCGCAGGCGGGCAGGGAAGAAGCGAAAGCGGCGCCGAGCGCCAGGACGAAACGAAGCGACATTCCGCAAGCTTAGCTTGAGCGCGCGCCCTGTCGACCCGAAAGGGCGAGCGTCAGCCGGCCAGATGCAAAAGCGCCGATCCGTGCGGCGCCAGCGTGCGCTGCATGCGACCGCTCACCCGTCCCAGGTGCTGCCCGCTCCACAGGTCGAGGGCCGATACGCCGTCGGCCAGGCCAAGGTCGCGCAGGCCGATCCCGACCGTCTTCGGCTTGGCCGTCGTGTTGAACAGCGCCAGGTAACGCTCGGCCGGCTTGCCTTCGGGCCTGGCCGACCAGACCCGCGCCCCGTCCTCGACGAAATGGGGCTGGTTACCGGTGCTGGCCTGGTTGACCGCCAGCACCCGCCGATTGGTCAACAGGGCCAGGGTCGGCGCGTCGAGGTGGCGCAGGTCGCCGCCCATGATCAGCGGCGAGCGGGCGATCGACCAAAGGGTCATCAGGGTCTGCTGTTCGTCGGGCGTGAACTTGCTGTCGCGCTTGCCCAGGGCCAGCCGGCCCAGCGGCAGCATGTCGGCGTCGGGCCAGGCGCCCGGCGCGCGGAAGGCGTTCCAGTTCTCCAGCCGCGTGAACTGGGCGTCCAGCATCGACCACTCGTCCCAGAAGTCGTCGGAGATGCGCCACATCTGGGCGTACCGGCGCACATGCTCGGCGCGCGGCACGGGGGTCTCGCCCGGCGACAGGCTGAGGATCATCGGCCGGCCGGAAGTCCTGATCGCCTTGTGCGCCGCCTCGATCTCGGCGGCGTGGGCGTCGTAGGGCCGGCTCATGTCGTCCATCTTCACGAAGTCGACGCCCCACTGGGCGAACAGGCCAAAGACGCTGTCGTAATAGGCCTGGGCGCCGGGCTTGCGCATGTCGACGCCGTACATGTCGGGGTTCCACGAGCAGGTGCTGGAGGTGTCGGCGATGTCGGCGGCGCGGACGCTCGTTCCCAGCACCGGCAGGTTGGCCTTCACCGCCGCGCGCGGGACGCCCCGCATCAGGTGCACGCCGAACTTCAGGCCCAGCGCATGGACCTGGTCGGCCAGTGGCTTGAAGCCCAGGCCGCCGGCGCTTGAGGCGAAGCGGTTGGGGGCGGGCAGCAGGCGGCCATGACCGTCCATCGCCGGCTGGGGATCGCGGTTGTACTCGTAGCTGACGGCCGCCGGCTCGTACCACTGGATGTCGACCGTGAAGACGTCATAGCCGAACGGCAGCAGTTTCGCGGCCATGATCCTGGCCGTCTCCAGCGCCTGGGCCTCGTTGATCGTGGTGGCGAAGCTGTTCCAGCTGTTCCAGCCCATCGGCGGGCGCGGGGCCAGCAGCGGGGTCCGGGCCGGTGCGGCCCCGGCGCTCGAGCCGGCCGCCAGGCCGGCGCCCACGCCCGCCAGCAGTACGCCACGCCGATCCATCGAGGGTCCCGTCATCGCCCGCCTCCCGCCCCGACGGCCTTCGCGCCGTCCTCCTGAGCGCCGCTATTTGTCAGACAATTTGCCCGATCGGCAAGGCGCCGGCGGCAGGGGCTTGGAGCCTGGCCGCCAAGGCGTCTAGGTTGGCGGCATGATCCGTCTGTTCACCGCGATCGCCATCCCCTCGGAGATCGGCGCGCCGCTGCAAGCCCGACAATCCGGCATCGAAGGCGCCCGCTGGCGGCCGCTGGAGGCCTTTCACATCACCCTGCGCTTCATCGGCGACGTGCAGGAACCCGTCGCCGCCGACCTCGACGAGGCGCTGGCGGAGATCGAGGCCCCCGCCTTCGACCTGGAACTGAAGGGCGCCGGCCATTTCGGCGAGGGCGCCGACATGCACGCCGTCTGGGCCGGGGTCGAGGACGAGCCGCTCTTGCGCCGCCTGCAGAAGGCCAACGAAAGCGCCGCCCGCCAGGCCGAACTGAAGCCCGAGACCCGCACCTATCTGCCGCACGTCACCCTGGCCTATCTCAAGCGCGCGACCGTTCCCGAGGTCGGCGCCTGGATCCAGCGCAACAACCTGCTGCATTCGCCGCCCTTCCACGTCGATCGCTTCGGCCTCTATTCCAGCTGGCAGACCAAGGAGGGCTCGGTCTACCGGCTGGAGCGGGAGTATCCGCTGAGGCGCTGATCGGGCGAACCGCAGCCGGAACATCCAAGCCGGCGCCCGATGCTTGCGCTTTGCTTCCGACGCGCGCCTGATCGCGGCGACGCTCGGGAGTTTTCGCATGACCCTCTACGTCCTCGCCCTGCTCATCGGCGTGATCGCCGGCCTGCGGGCCATGACCGCCCCCGCCGCCGTCGCCTGGGGCGCCCACCTGGGCTGGATTCCGCTGGCCGGCACGCCGCTGGCCTGGCTGGGCGGCAACATCGCCACCTGGATCTTCACCGCCCTGGCGGCGGTCGAACTGATCACCGACCAGCTGCCCATGACCCCCAGCCGCAAGGTTCCGCCGCAGTTCGGCGCGCGCATCGTCGCCGGCGGCTTCTCGGGCGCGGCCATCGGCATGGCCGGCGGCGCGTGGATCGCCGGCGCCGTGCTGGGCGTGGTCGGCGCGGTGATCGGCACCCTGGGCGGCGCCGAGCTGCGCGGCCGCCTGGCCAAGGCCTTCAAGCGCGACACGCCGGCGGCTCTTGTCGAAGACGTGATCGCGCTGGGCGGCGCCTATCTGATCGTCTCGGCGGTTTCGTGAGCATGACGTTCGACGCCATCATCATCGGAGCCGGCCAGGCCGGACCCTCGCTCGCCGGCCGCCTGACCGCCGCCGGCTGGAAGGTGGCCCTGGTCGAGCGCAAGCTGTTCGGCGGCACCTGCGTCAACACCGGCTGCATGCCGACCAAGACCCTGGTGGCCAGCGCCTACGCCGCGCATCTGGCCCGCCGGGCGGCCGATTACGGCGTCGTGCTGCAGGGGCCCGTCGGCGTCGACATGAAGGCGGTCAAGGAACGCCAGCAGACCGTGGTCCGCAACGCCCGCGGCAATGTCGAGAAGTGGCTCAAGGGCATGGAGGGCCTCTCCGTCTTCGAAGGCCACGCCCGCCTGACCTCGCCCACCAGCGTCGAGGTCGACGGCCAGGTGCTGGAGGCCCCGAAGATCTTTCTCAATGTCGGCGGCCGCGCCAACGTCCCCGACATGCCGGGCGTCGACGACATCGCCTACCTAACCAATGTCGGCATGATGCAGCTGGACGTGCTGCCCGAGCACCTGGTGATCGTCGGCGGCAGCTATATCGGGCTGGAGTTCGCCCAGATGTACCGGCGCTTCGGCGCCCAGGTGACCGTCGTCGAGATGGGTCCGCGCCTGATCGGCCGCGAGGACCCCGAGGTTTCCGACGCCGTGCGCGAGACCCTCGAGGCCGAAGGGATCGCCGTGCGACTGAACGCCGAATGCATCAGCTTCTTGCCCTGCAAGACGGAAGGGGGCGAAGAGGGGGTCTGCGTCCACGTCTCGTGCACCGAGGGCGAGCCGGCGGTGAAGGGCTCGCACACCCTGCTGGCCGTCGGCCGCAAGCCCAACACCGACGACCTGGGCCTGGAGGCGGCCGGCGTCGCGGTCGACAAGCGCGGCTATGTCACGGTCGACGACACCCTGCGCACCAACGTCCCGTCGATCTGGGCCATGGGCGACTGCAACGGGCGCGGCGCTTTCACCCACACCGCCTACAACGACTTCGAGATCATCGCGGCCAACCTGCTAGACGACGACCCCAGGAAGGTGACCGACCGCCTGACCGCCTACGCCCTCTATACCGATCCGCCGCTGGGCCGGGTGGGGATGACCGAGGCCGAGGTGCGCGCCCGGGGCCGCCCGGCCCTGGTCGGGACGCGCCCGATGACCCGCGTCGGCCGGGCGATCGAGAAGGGCGAGACGAGGGGCTTCATGAAGGTGCTGGTCGACGCCGAGAGCAAGGAGATCCTCGGCGCGGCGATCCTGGGAACCTCGGGCGACGAGGCCATCCACGGCATTCTCGACGTCATGTACGCCAAGGCCCCCTACACCGTCCTGCAGCGCACCGTGCCGATCCACCCGACGGTGTCGGAACTGATCCCCACCGTGCTGGGCGAGCTGAAGCCGCTGGAGTAGGCGTGGGCCTCCACCAGGGTCGAGCAGGGCATCCGGCCCGCTACTTGCCCGCCCGCTCCTTGGCCAGGCGCGCGTCCAGCCGGGCTGCATGGCGATCGGCGTAGGCGCGGCAGGCGCCGGGATCGACGAAGGGGTTGGGCGTCCTGCTGCGCCGGGCGCGCGCCAGCCGCTCGTCGCCGCCCGACTGGTCGGGGTGGGCGCTGATCAGCACGTCGCACCTGAGGCCGCGCATCACGTCGAAGCTGCGACGGAAGCTCGCCACGACCCCGGCATTGGCCGGGTCCGAGAACCGGTAGCCGTCGGACGACACCGGATTGAGGCTGGAGCCGAACACCACCGCCTTGCAGGCCCGCCGCTCGCACGCGGTCCAGGTCCAACTCATGCTGCCGGCCGTGTGGCCCGGCGTGGCGCGGGCGGTGACCGCAACGTCGCCCAGCCGGATCACCTCGCCGTCCTTGACCGCACGCAGCCTGGTCACGGGCGGGAAGGCGGCCAGATCGGCCGCCTGCGGATCGTCGGCGCCCGCACGGCCGCGCCGCAGCACCTGCGCCGCCGGAGCGCTGGCCACCACCGTCGCGCCGCTGTCGCGGGCCAGGGCGGCTAGGCCTCCGGCGTGGTCGTAGTGCGGCTCGGTGCTGAGGATCAGCTTGATGTCGGTGACCTTGAAGCCCAGCGCCCTGATGTTGGCCTCGATGGCCGGCACGGCCTGGGGCAGGGCGGCGTCGACCAGGATCAGGCCCTGGCTGGTCTTGATCAGGCCGACGCTGAGTCCGCCGAAGCCCACAATGTAGCTATTGCCGTAGACCTTGATCGGCGCCTCCGGCTTCAACCAGCGGGCCGCGTAGTCCGGCGCGATCGGAGCCAGCAGCGGGTCGTGCGCCAGGGCCGGCCCGGCCAGGGCGGAAACTACGGCGACAAGGCTAAGGCCTGCGATCCAAGTGTTCTTCATGCCGCTATCCCCTTCGGTTGGCGCGGCGACCCTGCCGGGCGAGGGCGGCGGCGACAAAGCATCATATCTGGACGTAGCCATGAGCCTGGTTCATGGCTTGGCCATGGATCGCGCCCAACTGCCGCTGAACGCCCTGCGCGCCTTCGAGGCCGCCGCCCGGCACCTCAACTTCACCCGCGCCGCCGTCGAGTTGTGCGTCAGCCAGGGAGCGGTCAGCCATCAGGTCGCCCAGCTGGAGGCCCGCCTGGGCGTGGCGCTGTTTCGCCGCCTGCCGCGCGGCCTGGCCCTGACCGACGAGGGCCAGGCCCTGGCGCCGGTGCTGGTCGACGCCTTCGACCGGATCGGCGCGACGCTGGAGCGCTACAGCGACGGACGCCTGCGCGAGGTGCTGACCCTGGGCGTGGTCGGCTCGTTCGCGGCCGGCTGGCTGCTGCCGCGCCTGGAAGCCTTCCGCCGGGCCTGCCCGCAGGTCGACCTGCGGGTGATGACCAACAACAACCGCGTCGACCTGGCCGGCGAGGGCCTGGACCTGGCCATCCGCTTCGGCGACGGGGCCTGGCACGGCGTTCATGCCGAGCCGATCCTGACCGCGCCGCTCAGCGCCCTGTGCGCGCCGGCGATCGCCGCGCGCCTTTCCTCCCCGGCCGACCTCGGTCGAGAGATCCTGCTGCGCTCCTATCGCGCCGACGAGTGGCCGCGCTGGTTCGCCGCCGCCGGGGCCGAGGCGCCGCCTCTGCGCGGACCGATGTTCGACAATTCGGTGCTGATGGTCGCCGCCGCCGTCGCCGGCCAGGGCGTGGCGCTGGCGCCCGTCGCCCTGTTCGGGTCGGAACTGGCGGCCGAGCGTCTGGTCCGTCCCTTCGCCGCCGAGGTGATCACCGGCCGTTACTGGCTGACCCGGCTGCATTCGCGGGCCGACACCCCGGCCATGGCGCTGTTTCGCAGCTGGCTGCACGGCGAGATGGCGCCGCCTACGCCGCCAGCGGCAGCACCACGCTGAAGGCCGAGCCCTCGCCCGGCCGGCTGGCCACGGACAGGCGCCCGCCGTGGGCCTCGACGATCGCCTTGCTGATCGCCAGGCCAAGGCCGTTGCCGTGGGCCGCGGCCGCCTCGCCCTGCCAATGGCGCTCGAACACCCGGGCGGCCTGTTCGGGGCTCATGCCCCAGCCGGTGTCGCGCACCTCGACCACCACGGCCTGGCCCTCGACCCGGCTGGACAGCGACACCGTCCCGCCCGGTTCGGTGAACTTGATGGCGTTGGACAGCAGGTTGGCCACCACCTGGCCGACGCGGGCGGCGTCGGCGTCGAGCCACGGCTCGGCCGCGTCGGGCGTGTAGGCGAAGGTCAGCCCCTTGCGGGCGGCCGACAGCGAGAACTGCTCGGCGATGTCGGCCAGCAGGCGGCGCAGGTCGACCGTCTCGCGGGCCAGCACCAGGCCGCCGGCCTCGATCTTGGAGTGGTCGAGGATGTTGCGGATCAGCCGGCGCATGGTCTCGGTGGCCAGCAGGATGGCCTCGACGCCCGAGCGCACCTTGGGATGGTCCTCGACGCCCGGCTGGGCCAGCAGGTTCTCGCTGGCGAACAGGATGGTGGTGATGGGATTGTTGAGGTCGTGGGCCACCACCTCGACCGCCTCCTTGCGGGCCAGCGAGATGGCCTTTTCCCGCTCGGCCAGGCGCGCGGCGACCTGGTCGTAGCTGCGCTTCTGCTCGACCAGCCGCAGCAGCAGGCGGCCAAGGAACGCGCAGAACACGAAGGCGCAGATCGAGGCCAGGGCCAGCACGCCGAACACCCCGCGCACCACGCGCTGGTTGCGGGCCCGCTCGGCCTGGTAGCGCGCCGCCGACCGGTCGGTGAAGCGGTCGATGGCCGCGTCGATGCTGGCGGTCAGCGGTCCGGCGTTCTTCTGGAAATAGGCGTTGGCGCGGCTCATCGTGCCGCCGTCCAGGCGCTGGGCGACGCCGGCCCGCTGCAGCACCAGCAGCCGGCGCTGCAGGGCGGCCACCTGGCCCAGCGCCGCGCGGGTCTCGTCGTCTCGGGCCAGCGCCTTCAGGTCGCCGACGATGGCGTCGAAGCGTCGGTTGGAGCGCTCCAGCTCGACCAGCAGGCCCTTCTCGCCGTTGATGACGATGACCGGCACCAGGGCGTTCTGCCGCATCTTCTCGCTGCGCAGGTCGTGGGCCAGGATCACTGTGCGGGTGTAGACGGCGTCCAGCCGGTCCTGGGCGGCCGAGAAGCGGGCCAGGAAGAACAGCGACGCGGCCAGCAGCGGCAGGAAGGCCAGGGCGATCAGCCCCACCAGCACCAGCAGCCTGCGTTCGTAACCGACCATCTAGGACCCTTCGGCCTTGCGCGGGATCAKACCGCCGCGTGGTCCTTCAGCACCCCCAGCGTCACGATGGCCAGGGTCTCCTCGTGGGTGGCCTCGAGAATGACCTGCGGCGCCATGCCCGCGTCCAGCGCCTCGCGCCAGCGGCCGGCGCACAGGCACCAGCGGTCGCCGGGCTTGAGCCCCCGGAAGGCGAACTCCGGACGCGGGGTCGACAGGTCGTTGCCGGTGGCCTTGGAAAAGGCCAGGAACTCCTCGGTCATCACCGCGCAGACCGTGTGCAGGCCAAGGTCGTGCGGCCCGGTCTCGCAGCAGCCGTTGCGGTAGAAGCCGGTCACCGGATCGAGCGAGCAGGGGACCAGTTCCCCGCCCAGCACGTTGCGGGCCGTCTCGTCGTAGCGCGTGGGGGCCGGTTGCGTGGTCATGGCGCCAGCTTAACCCCGTTTGCGGCTTTCCCGCCATGGCTTCGCCCGCCGCGAGATCGCCGCTTCCCGTCGCGCGCGGCGGGTGCTTTACACTCGCGTCGCCCCTGCCAGGATGACCCCGCCATGACCGATCTTGCCCGGCCGCGCCGCAGCGCCCTCTACATGCCCGCCTCCAACGCCAAGGCCGTGGAGAAGGCGCGCACGCTCGACGCCGACGTGATCATCCTCGACCTCGAGGACGCCGTGGCCCCGGAGATGAAGCCCGCCGCCCGCGAGGCCGCCGTGGCGGCGGTGAAGGCCGGGGGCTTTGGCCCGCGCGAGATCGTCATCCGCACCAACGGCCTGGACACCCCCTGGGGCGCCGACGACCTGAAGGCCGCCGCCGAGGCCGGCCCCGACGCCGTGCTCGTGCCCAAGGTCAATGACGCCGCCGACGTCCATGCCTATGACGCGGCCCTGCACGCGGCCCCGATCCATACGCGCCTGTGGACCATGATCGAGACCGCCAAGGCCGCCTTTCACCTGTGGGAGATCGGCGAGGCGGCGAAGACCACGCGCATGTCGGCCTGGGTGATGGGGGTCAACGACCTGGCCAAGGAGATGCGGGCGCGGCAGACGCCGGGCCGCGAGGCCTTCCTGCCGATCCTGTCGCTGGCGGTCGCCGCCGCGCGCGGCCATGGCCTGTCGATCCTCGACGGGGTGCACAACGACATCGAGGACCTGGCCGCGCTGAAGGCCGTCTGCGGCCAGGCGGTCGACTTCGGCTTCGACGGCAAGACCCTGATCCATCCCAAGCACCTGCCGATCTGCAACCAGGTGTTCTCGCCGTCGGACGACGAGATCGCCTGGAGCCAGGCGGTGATCGCCGCCTTCGCCGCGCCCGAGAACGCCGGCAAGGGCGCGCTGCGCGTCGAGGGCAAGATGGCCGAGCGACTGCACCTGGCGCAGGCGCAGCGACTGGTGGCGGTGTCCGAGGCCATCGCCGCCCGGACGGCGGGCTGATAAGGACCCCCATGCGTCGCCTTCTCGCCGTCTCCCTGTCCGCCCTGCTGTCGTTTCCGGCCGGCGCCCTGGCCCAGGCGCCGGCGTCCGAGGTGGTGACGACCACCCCCTCCGCGCCCGCCCAGCCGGCGCCCGAGGCGGCGATCCCGCTGGTGGCCGCGCCGCCGGCGGGCGGCCAGCCCGCGCC
>NZ_JBFTJR010000055.1:0-33916 GCF_056395525.1 Caulobacter sp. 10L414 | reverse complement strand
CCTCGCCACGCTTGGGCCGGTACCAAGAGCCCTCCCCATGGCGGGGACGGCTTTGATTATGACCCGGGTTTCGGTGCGTCTGATTGAATTGGCTGAGAAAGTTGTAGAGCGTTGGATCGGCTTGGGATTTTTCGACGAACGCCGGGGATGGACGGGGCTCTATCCCCATAACCGGGAACCTCCCCCCGTGGGGGGAGGCGATCGCGCAGCGATCGGTGGGGGGAGTTGGAGGGAAGACGACCAATGCCCCGCAAGCTGAGAACTCCCCCCACCGGCCTTCGGCCGCCTCCCCCACGGGGGGAGGTTCCTGGGGGCGGATGCTCCCCCTCTGGGGGAGCTRTCGCGGAGCGACTGAGGGGGTTCTTGACGCCGGCGCTGGCCCCCTCCGGCCCTCTGGGCCACCTCCCCCAGAGGGGGAGGGTCTGATGCGGGCCCTCGGCCTCACCTACGGAAGGCGTCCCTAGTGCGCGGGCTGCCAGAATTCGAGGTTGCTGATCTGGCGTTCGAGGATGGCGATGCGGTCGCGCAGGTCGCGGGTGGCGGTCAGGCTGGCGGCGGTGACGGGCTCTTCGCGCATGGCCCGCAGGGCGCGCTGGGCGTCGCCGACCTCGACGATGGCCTCGTAGCAGGCCGCCCACAGCAGGCGGGCGCGCTCGCGCTCCATCTTGGGATCGAGGAACGGCGGCTTGAGCGTCAGCGCCAGGCGGTCGAGTTCGGCCAGCTCCTCGCCCCGGCCCTTGCGGACCAGGATGTCGCGGAAGGGCGTATCCTCGCCGATGTCGTCGATCAGGGCCTCGAAGATCTCGTGCGCCAGGCCCTTCAGGCGAGGTTCGCCAAAGCCGATCCGCTCCAGCGCCTCGTCATAGGGACGCGCCCAGGGCGGATGGTCGACGGCGGCGATGGCCACGGCCGCGTGGAAGGGGTTCAGCCGGCGGCCGATCTGCTCGCGGGCGACGCCGCGGATGCCGGGGTCGGGCGGGCCACGCTCGCGGCCTTTCCAGCCGCCGCCACCGCCGCCTCGCGGGGTGAAGGGGCGATCACCGCCCTGGCCGCCGCCTTGTCCGCCTCCATAGGGCCCGCCGCCATAGGCCGGCTTGGGGAACAGGGCGTCGAGCTTGCCGTAGAGGTCGTCCTTGTAGGCGGCCGCCAGGTCCTTGTCGGCGATGGTTCCGGCCGCCACGCGGAGGCGCTGCTTGAGGCCGGCCTTGCGCTCGGGCGTGTCCAGCGGCTCCAGGTCGCGCTCGCGCACGAACAGCGCCTCGACGAAGGGCGTGGTCTGGGTGACCTGGGCCTTCAGCGCCGCCGGGCCCTGCTCGCGCAGCACGTCGTCGGGGTCCTTGCCGCCGCTGACGATCGAGAAGCGGAACGAGCGGCCGGGCTTGAGCAGGGGCAGGGCGCGGTCGATGGCGCGGCTGGCGGCGCGCTGGCCGGCCTTGTCGCCGTCGAAGCAGAGCGTGGGTTCGGGATGCAGGCGCCACAGCGCCTCCATCTGCTCCTCGGTCAGGGCCGTGCCCATGGCCGCCACCGCCGGCAGGCCCGCGCGCTGGCAGGCCACGACGTCCATGTAGCCTTCGACCACCAGCATCGGGGTCTGCTCGTTGGGGGCCGCCGCCTGGGCCGCGTGCAGCAGCTTGCGCGCGTCATAGAGGCCGTAGAGCACCCGGCTCTTGTGAAAGAGGCTGGTCTCGGGGCCGTTCAGGTATTTGGCGCGGGCGTTGGGATCCATGGCCCGGCCGCCGAACGAGACGACCTTGCCGCGGGTGTCGGTGATCGGAAAGATGATCCGGTCGCGGAAGCGGTCATAGGGCGCGCCGCCGTCCTCGGGCGCGATCAGGAGGCCCGCCTCGACGAGGTCGCCGGGCTTGGCGCCTTTGGCGACCAGATAGTCCTTCAGCGCCGTGCGGCCATTGGGGGCAAAGCCGATGCGGAAGCGGCTCCACTGGTCTTCGGGCAGAGCGCGGCGGTCGAGATAGGCGCGGGCGTCCTTGCCCACCGGGCGGCGCAGCTCGGCCTCGAACCAGGCCGCCGCCAGCTCCATCCAGTCGCCCAGCCCCGCGCGCTTGCGGTCGTCCTGGGCGGCGCGGGCGTCGGGCTCGGGCAGGGACATGCCGGCCTCGGCGGCCAGCCGCTCGACCGCCTCGGAGAAGGTGAGGCGCTCGGTCTCCTGCAGGAAGCTGATGATGTCGCCGTGCTTGCCGCTGGAGAAGCAGTGGTAGAAGCCCTTGTCGTCGTTGACGAAGAACGAGGGGCTCTTTTCCTTGGTGAAGGGCGAAAGCCCCGCGTACTCGCGACCCTGCCGCCGCAGCTTCACCGTCTTTCCGACCACGTCGGAGGGGCGAAGTCGGGACTTCAGTTCTTCAAGGAAGCGGTCGTCGAAGCGCATGGCGGAATGGCCCCAACATAAGCCTCCCCGCGCGCGAAGGCACGCCCGTGCTTGCGACAATCTACAGGCGGCGAGCGACCTATCCCGTGGTCATCCACAACTGGCTGCCGGCTCGCCCAAAGAAGCGTCGCATTAGGAACAGGGCTTTCGGCCGCTCCGTTCTGACGCCGTGGGACGCCTCGACGCGCCCCGACGCCACATGAGCCACGGAGAACACCCATGCCCGAGTCCCGCTGGAACGACCGTGAAGGCCGCTTCGAGATCGATCGCGACCGCGATTTCGACGACGAGCGCGGCTACGGCTACGACGCCTCTCGCCGCCAGGACCGCTACGCCCAGGATCCCGACTGGCGCGACCGCTACGCCGCCCGCGAGCAGCGCAGCTACGGCGAGCCGCGTCACCATTCGTCCGGCAGGGCCGAGCTGCGCCGGGCGGTCAGTCAGGGCGGCGACATCGGCTATGGGACGATCCGCTCGGGCTCGGACTATGCCTCAGGCCGGGGCTATCGCGCGCCGGGCGACTACGGCCAGGTGGGCGGCTTCGACTTCGGCGGTTCGTCGGCCGACTACGGCGGGGGCGGCTATCGCGGCCAGGCGCCGGACTATGGCGACCGGGCCTATTTCGACCGCCGCCACGAGCGCGAGCGCAACTACTACACGGATGGTCCAGGTCGGGGTCGCTACGACCAGGATCACTGGGCCTACGCCCGCCATCCGCGCGATCGCCACGACGAGGATCGCGGCTGGTTCGAGCGGGCCCGCGACGAGGTCTCGGCCTGGATGGGCGACCACGACGCCCAGCGCCGCCGCGAGCACGACGCGGCCCTGCGCGCCGACCATCGCGGGCGCGGCCCCAAGGGCTATCGCCGCTCGGACGAGCGCATCCGCGAGGACGTCAGCGACCGGCTGACCGACGACGGCTGGCTGGACGCCTCGGCTATCGAGGTGGCGGTCAAGGACGGCGAGGTCACCCTGAGCGGCACGGTCCACGCCCGCGACGACAAGCGCCGGGCCGAACTGCTGGCCGAGAGCGTCAGCGGCGTCGACAACGTGCAGAACAACCTGCGCCTGGATCGCGGACCCGAAGCCAAGGCCGGCGACTGGAGCCTGCAGGGCAGCGCGCCCCAGCAGGGCGTGACGGGCAAGGCTTAGGGCTCCTGCGCCAAATACCTCGTCATCCCGGACGGCCGCAGGCCGATCCGGGACCCAGGGGGCTGGGCGCAGCGCCCAGGTTCGCCTCCCAACGGCAGCCGACGCACTGCGGCGGCCCCTGGGTCCCGGCTCTACGCGCTGCGCGCTACGGCCGGGATGACAGCTTGGGAGAAAAGCGAAACCCTAAGTGATGATCCCTAGCTTGGCTGCCGCCTCGCTTGGGACCATCTAGGGGCCATGTCCGAGCCCGCCCTCAAAGAACCGACCTTCACCGACGCCGAGATCGACGCCCTGGTCGAGGCCTTCTACGCCAAGGTCCGTCGCCATCCGCGCATCGGGCCGGTGTTCAACGGCCAGATCGCCGAGGAGGCCTGGCCCCACCACATGGCCACGTTGAAGGACTTCTGGGCCACGGTGCTGCAGGGCTCGGGGCGCTACAAGGGCTCGCCGATGGCGGTGCACCAGCGCATCGAGGGCTTCCAGGAGTGGATGTTCACGCCGTGGCTGAACCTGTTCCACGCCACCTGCGTGGAGCTGTTCGACGCCCCGCGCGCGGCGATCATCGGCGAGAAGGCCGAGCGCATCGCCCGCTCGCTGCGGCTGGGCCTGTTCTTCCGGCCGGGAGCCCCGGCATGATCGCCGAGAAGATCGCGGCGGACGGCTTCGCCATCGTTCCGGCCGGGGAGACGCGCGCCCTGCTGGGCGGCCTGACGGACTGGGACCTGTTCGCCGACAGCTGGAACGACCTGGGCGTCGACGGCTTCATGGCCGACGGCGGGCGCTATCGCCGCCGGCGGTTCGCGGCCTTCGCCGTGGGGGCCGACGGCGCGATCGCGCGCAAGCCGCACCAGCCGCACTACCAGAGCCGCGACTACAACGCCCTGAACGGCGGCGTGCAGCGCTGGTTCGAGCCGGTGACGCAGGCGATCGCCGAGCATCCGGTGACGCAGGGCCTGCTGAAGGCGGGCCTGGAGACCTTCCAGCCGCTGACCGCCCAGCCGCCGAAGGCCTGGCACGTCGAGCTGCACCAGTTCCGCATCGAGGCCCATGACGGGCAGGCCGGCCTGCCCACGCCGGAAGGCGCGCACCGCGACGGCGTCGACTGGGTGATCGTCATGCTGGTCGAGCGGCGCAACGTGGCCAGCGGCGTCACCGACATCTTCGCCCCCGACGGCGCCTCGCTGGGCTCGTTCACCCTGGTCGAGCCGGGGGACGCGGTGCTCATCGACGACCATCGGGTGCTGCACGGGGTGACCGCGATCCGCCCCCTCCGCGCGGGCGAGGAGGCGCGGCGCGACGTGCTGGTCGTGACCTTCCGGCGAGAAGACTGACGGGCAGGGCCGCGACCGTTTGTCTCACTCCACCTTGGGAGGTGGGCGTGCAAGCCTGCCGCTCCTTCGCGAAACGAGCGCCGTAATCCATGACCGACGACGCCCCTTCGCCCTCCCATGCCGGCCGACGGGACACCTTCTCGGCGACCATGGCCGACGCGGTGCCGATCCTGATCGGCTATGTCGACGCCGACCGCCGCTACCGCTTCGTCAATCGCGCCTACGAGACCTGGTTCGGCGTCCGCCGCGAGGACATCGAGGGCCGCTCGCTGCTCGAGGTGATGGGCGCGGACGCCTATGAGCGGGTGCGCGACCATGTCGACGGGGCGCTGGAAGGCCAGAGCCTGACCTTCGAGGGCGAAGTGCCCTACCAGGCCGCGGGCCTGCGCCATGTGGAGGCCAAGTACGTGCCCGACGTGGCGCCGGACGGCGCGGTGCTGGGCTACTACGTGCTGGTCACCGACATCTCGGCGCGCAAGCGGGCCGAGGCCGAACTGGCGCGCCTTCTGGTGCGCGAGCGGCGCCGGGCCCTGATGCTCGACCTGGGCCGCCAGCTGCGCGAGGAAAGCGAGGTCGCCGCCATCGCCGACAAGGCCTGCGCCGTGCTGGCCGCGCAGCTGGGCGCGCAGCGGGCGGGCTATGCCGAGGTCGATCTGGCCGGCGTCTCGACCCAGATCATCGGCGAGTGGGGCGGGGAGGGCGTACAGCCCCTGGTCGGCCCGCTGTTCGTGCTCGACGACTTCGGCCCGGCGATGAGCGACGACCTGCGCGCCGGCGTGCAGGTGGTGATCGACGACGTCCGCGAGGACGCGCGCACCCGCCACAGCCTGGAGGCCTATGTCGCGCTCGACATCCGCGCTTTCGTGGCCGTGCCGCTGGTCAAGGCCGGGCGGCTGGTCTCCTACCTGTTCGTCTGCCAGGAGCGGCCGCGCACCTGGGGCGTCGACGAGGCGGCCTTCGTCGGCGACGTGGCCGAACTGATCTGGGCCGCCAGCGGCCGGGCCCGCGCGGACGCGGCCCTGCGCCAGGCCGAGGAGACCGAGCGCCTGCTGATCCGCGAGGTCGACCACCGGGCCAAGAACGTGCTGGCGGTCGTGCAGTCGCTGGTCCAGCTGACGCCCTTCGTCGACAAGCGCCAGTACGTCACCGCGCTCAGCGGCCGCATCGGCTCGCTGGCCCGCTCGCACAGCCTTCTGTCGACCACCCGCTGGACCGGGGCGGTGCTGCGGGCGCTGCTGGAGCAGGAGCTCGAGGCTTACAGCGTCGAGCACGAGAGCCGCGTCGTCCTGGACGGCCCGCCGGTGCTGATCCGCGCCGAGGCGGCCCAGTCGCTGGGCCTGGTGGTGCACGAGCTGGCCACCAACGCCAGCAAGTACGGCGCCCTGTCGACGCCCGGCGGCGTGCTGGAGGTGGCCTGGAGCTGGGACGCCGGCCGGCTCGTCGTCGACTGGCGCGAGAGCGGCGGGCCGCCGGCGATCGCCCCGGCCCGGCGGGGCTTCGGCTCGACCCTGATCCAGAACGCCGGCAAGCAGCTGGGCGCGCAGGTCTCGCATGACTGGCGCGCCGAAGGCCTGCATTGCCGCATCGCGCTTTCGAGGGGCGCTCTGCCCCATGCCGGCGGCGGCGAGCGCTCGGCGGCGACGACCAGCCCCTTGCCCGACGGCGGCCTGCAGGACCAGCGGGTGCTGGTGGTCGAGGACGAGGCCCTGGTGGCCATGGAGCTGGCCCGCGTGCTGGCCCTGGCCGGCGCGCAGGTGGTCGGGCCGGCCGGCGACGTCGAGGAGGCCCTGGAGCTGATCGAGAGCAGCCTGATCGACCGGGCGGTGCTCGACGTGAACCTTGGCGGCCGCATGGTCACGCCGGTGGCCAGAGCCCTGGCCGAGCGGGCCATCCCCTTCGTCTACCTGACCGGCTACCAGGAGCCCGGCCTCGACGACGGCCCGGTGCTGCACAAGCCCGCCGCGCCGGAAGCGCTGGTCAGCGCCCTGGCAGGGCGGCGGGTGGAGCGGGTGTAGGGCATCTAAACTCCCGTCATTCCCGCCCCGGAACCGGGGACCTCCACCGCTACCGACACAGCCCTGTAGGCGGACGCCATCATTGTCCGCAAAGGGTGGAAAGCTGACGTTGGCTAGCCGACGATGGGAATGCCGTTGGCCGCAGCGTACTGTTCGAGCGCGGGTTGCAGGTTCAACAGTAGCCCGCTGACAGCGTTCAAGGCAGCTTGGCTTTCTATGATGGTGGCATACGACTGGAACAGCGCCGTCATCGTCAAAACCATCCAGTACACCGCACGACGACGGTCTCCCTCGGCGGCTTCGGCTACGAGCCTATTAAACTCGGGCGTCTCGTCCGTAAGGGCCAGGTGCCGAGTGACTGATATTCCTGTAATGTGAGATGCAGTGCCGGATAGTACACGGTGAAATACGTACAGGTCGCCAACATTCGTCTGACCAGCCAATTTCTCAATGTTGAGCCTCTTGCCATTGGCAGCGATTTCGTTGGCCCATTCGTTAGCGATTTGGTCGGCGAACCCGAGGCCGAACTTCTGCATCATTTTGAGCTGGCCGACCATCGTGTCAGACAGGTCCGCGTCAAGGTCGGCGAGGAATTCCTTCCCGCGCTTTTCCAAATTTGCGAGACAGATGGCGACCTCGATGCTCCCTCGAAGGATCATTTCGGCCTCTAAGATCAGGCCCTCCTTGTACAGTATAGTGAAGGCTCGTAAGTGCGACCACGACCTCGCGTAGAGCGTCATGGCCATCGCCGTTGGACTATCGCTCGGGACTAGAATATCTTCGGTTACCTTGCCGAGGTCGTTGCCGATAGCGACTATGTCACCCATCGCCTTCTCAAACTCGGCGAAGTAGTCATTTCCCATGGCGACCTCTGATATGATGTGTGCCGACGGTGCCATCCGACCGGCTGAAAAGGCGCAATAGGCCTAGCACGGCAATTCGCATTTCAGAGGGCTGCGGCGTAGGCGTAGCTCCCTTCAGCTTTCGATTGCGCGCCTATGGCTAACTAAGAAACCCTAACCATAGGGTACGCTCAAACGGTCGCATGCACGCCGCTAGAGCGGAGGCGGCAGAAGTCCGCAACGGGTCGCGAAGCGAAGTTGGCTCCGCCGCCCGTTTCGGACGGCCCGATCGGTGTCGCAAGCCAGTGTCGGTCTCGGTCAACACCCGCCCTCGTGGCGGGAACCCCTGGGTCCGCTCGCACGTGAAGCGCAAGCGGATCGCCGGCGATCCGCCCCTTCCGCCCTTGCGGCTGAGAGAGGGTTTCCCGCCACGAGGGCGGGAATGACGGGGTGACAGGGAGACCTCCAGCGACACCCCGCCGCATTCGGCGACCTTGACTCCCGCGCCCATCAGGATCAGAACAAAATGGGAACGGAGGTCGCCATGCCCGGCTCGCGCGAGGCGCGTATCGAGGCCCTGAGAGGTCGGATCGCCGCCATCGAGGCGGGGACTCGGACTCCGACTCCGGTCCTGCCGTTCGGCGATCCGCGCGTCGACAGCCACCTGCCCGGCGGGGGGCTGCCGAGGGCCGGCTGGCACGAGGTGGTCGGCGAGGGGCTGGAGGGCGAGAGCGGGGCGGCGACGGCGGCCTTCGCGGCGCTGCTGGCCCGGCCGCGAGCCGAAAAGGGCGCCGTGGTCTGGGTGCTGCGGCGCTCGGATCTCTATGCGCCGGGCCTGGTGAACCTGGGCTTTCCGGTCGAGCGGCTGGTGATGGTGCGGGTGCGCGACGAGGCCGAAGGGCTGAGCGTGCTGGAGGACGCCCTGGCCACGCCCGGCGTTTCCGTCGCCATCGGCGAGGTCGAGGCGCCCGACCTGGTGGCCGGCCGCCGGCTGCAGCTGGCCTGCGAGCGGGCGGGGGGCTTCGGGGTCGTGCTGCACCGCCGGCCCTATGGCGGACCGGCCAGGGGCGCGACCGGCTCGGCCGCCTTCAGCCGCTGGCGGGTGGGGCCCGCGCGGGGGCGCGCGCCGCCGGATGGGCTGGGGCTGGGCCCGCCCGCCTGGCGCGTGGCGCTGGAACGCTGTCGGGGCGGACGCCCCGGAGCGTGGATCCTGGAACATTCGGAGGCCGACCATGGCCCGCATCCTTTCCGTGTGGTGTCCGAACTGGCCGATCACCACCTGGCGCCGGCACCACCCGAACGCCTTCGTAGAGCGGGGTGAGGAAAAGACCCTCCCCCCGAAGGGGGAGGTGGCCGCGAAGCGGTCGGAGGGGGAAGGGGCTTCGGCTTCAGCGGGAACTCCCCCCTCAGTCGCTCCGCGACAGCTCTCCCAGAGGGGGAGCATCTGCAGATCCTCCCCCCCTGGGGGAGGCAGCCCGGAGGGCCGGAGGGGGTCCTCTTCGGACGATCCTCCCTTCGCCCTGCTGGTCTCCGAGCGCGGCACGCGTCGTCTCGCCGCCGTCGACGCCGCGGCCATGGCGCTTGGCCTTTCCGCCGGCCAGAAGGCGGCCGACGCCCTGGCGCTGGTTCCCCAACTGGTCACCGCCGACCATGACCCCGACGCCGACCGGCGGGCGCTGGAGAGCCTCTGCGACTGGTGTGTGCGGTTCTCGCCGGCCGTGGCGGTCGACGGCGAGGACGGCCTGCTGCTCGACATCACCGGGACCGACCACCTGTGGGGCGGCGAGGACGCCATGCTGGCCGACCTTGTGGAGCGCCTTGCGCGCTGGGGCGTGCCGGCGCGGGGGGCGATCGCCGACACCGCCGGGGCGGCCTGGGCCCTGGCTCGCTATGGAGAGCCCCGTTTCGGATCCGAGCGAGCGGTGGTTCCGCCCGGCGGCCAGCGCGAGGCCCTGGCCCGCCTGCCGGTGGCGGCCCTGCGGCTGGACGAGGCCGCCCAGGCCCAGCTGCCGCGCCTGGGGCTGCATCGGGTGGGCCAGCTCTACGCCCTGCCGCGCGCCCAGATGGCCAAGCGCTTCGGCCTTGCCTTCACCCAGCGGCTGGACCAGGCCCTGGGGGCGGCGGGCGAGGCCCTGGCCTTCCGTCGGCCGGCCAGTCCGTGGTTCGCGCGCCTGGCCTTCTTCGAGCCGGTCAGCGCGCCCGAGGACCTGGCCCGCGTCGCCGCCGACGTGCTGGCCCTGATCTGCAAGCGGCTGGAGGGCGAGGGGCGCGGCGCCAAGCGGTTCGAGGTCGTCTATCATCGCCTGGACGGCAAGGCCTTCGCCGTGCCCGTCGGCCTGGCGCGTCCCGGCCGCGACGCCATGCGCCTGGCCAAGCTGGTCGCGCCCAAGCTGGACGTCGTCGATCCGGGCTTCGGCATCGACGTGATCACCGTGCACGCCTTCGCGGTGGAGGCCCTGGCGCAGGGGCAGGCGCGGATCGACGCCGAGCTCGATGCGGCCGAAGCCCTGGCGCCGCTGGTCGACCGGCTGGTCAACCGCCTGGGCGAGGGGCGGGTCTGGCGGCCCGACCCGGTGGAAAGCCACGTTCCCGAGCGGGCGGTGGGACGGTCCGCGCCCCTGGCGGCGCCGGCGGCCGCCCGGCCGTGGAGCCCCGACCTGCCGCGCCCGACGCGCCTGCTCAAACGCCCCGAGCCGATCGAGGTGATGGCCAAGCTGCCCGACGACCCGCCGCTGCGCTTCACCTGGCGGGGGCGACATCATCGCGTCCAGGCGGCCGAAGGCCCCGAGCGCATCGGCCAGGAATGGTGGCGCGGCGATTTCGACGCCGCGGGTCCGGGCAGGATCCGCGACTATTACCGGGTGGAGGATGAGGCCGGCGGCCGGTTCTGGATCTACCGCCAGGGGCTCTATGGCGACGGCGATCCGCCGAAATGGTGGCTGCATGGCCTGTTTGGTTGAGGGCCCAATGATCCTCCCCCTGAAGGGGGAGGTGTCGGCGAGGCCGACGGWGGGGGGAGTCATTCCTCGGGGTCTTGCGCGCGCCGATTTCAGCAGTCTCTTCCCCCTCCGGCCCTCTGGGCCACCTCCCCCTTCAGGGGGAGGGTCTGGAGACGTCGGCGCTAGAAAGATCCTCCCCCTCTGGGGGAGGTGGCCCGGAGGGCCGGAGGGGGGGCGTTTTCAGCTTCCGCGGCGGCCGACGTTCATCAGCAACTCCCCCCTCCGTCCGCTTCGCGGACACCTCCCCCACAGGGAGAGGATCCCATGACCCCCGCCTACGCCGAGCTCCAGACCACCACCAACTTCTCGTTCCTGCACGGGGCCTCGCGCGCCGAGGAGCTGATGCTGACCGCCGAGGCCCTGGGCCTTTCCGCCGTGGGCGTGGTCGACCGCAACAGCCTGGCGGGGGTGGTGCGCGCCTGGACGGCGGCCAAGACGCTCAAGGTGCGGGCCCTGGCCGGCTGTCGCCTCGACTTCGCCGACGGCACGCCCAGCCTGCTGTGCTACCCCTCCGACCGCGAGGCCTTCGCGCGGCTGACCCGGCTTTTGACGCTGGGCCAGCGGCGGGCGGGCAAGGGCGAGTGCATCCTGTCGTGGGATGACTTCGCGGCGCACGCCGAGGGGCAGCTGGTCCTGGTCGTGCCGCCCGAGACGCTGGACGCGGCCTTCGAGGCCGACCTTCACCGCATCGCCGGGGCGCTGAAGGGCCGGGTGTGGTTGGCCGCCAGCCGCGCCTACGCCGCCCGCGACCTCAAGCGCCTGGCCCGCCTGGACGCCCTGGGCCACGGCGCGGGCGCGCCGATGGCAGCCACCAACGACGTGCTCTATCACGGCCCCGAGCGGCGGCCGCTGCAGGACGTGATCACCTGCGTGCGCGAGCATTGCACGATCCAGGAGGCCGGCTTCCGGCTGGAGGCCAACGCCGAGCGCCACATCAAGGCCCCGGCCGAGATGGCGCGTCTCTTCGAGCGCTGGCCGAGGGCCATCGCGCGCACCGTCGAGATCGTCGCGCGCATCGGCTTCGACCTTTCCGACCTGCACGAGGAGTATCCCGACGAGCCCGTGCCGCCGGGCAAGACCTCGATGCAGCACCTGACCGACCTGACCTGGCAGGGGGCGGCCTGGCGCTATCCGGACGGCGTGCCCGAGAAGGTGGCCGCGCAGCTGAAGGAAGAGCTGCGGCTGATCGCCAAGATGGACTACCCCAACTACTTCATCACCGTGCACGACATCGTCGGCTGGGCGCGGGGGCAGGGGATCCTGTGCCAGGGGCGCGGCTCGGCGGCCAATTCCTCGGTCTGCTACTGCCTGGGCGTCACCGCCATCGATCCCACCAGGCACCGCCTGCTGTTCACCCGCTTCATCTCCGAAAACCGCGGCGAGCCGCCCGACATCGACGTCGACTTCGAGCACGAGCGGCGCGAGGAGGTGATGCAGTACGTCTATGAGCGCTATGGCCGGGAATATGCGGCCATCTGCGGCACGGTGATCCATTACCGCCCGCGCAGCGCCATCCGCGACGTCGGCAAGGCCCTGGGCCTGACCGAGGACGTCACCAGCCTGCTGGCCGGCACCGTCTGGGGCAGCTGGGGCGACGGCCTGCCCGAGGAGCACCTGCGCAATGCGGGCCTGGATCCCAAGGCCCCCGAGATCGCCCGCGCCGTGGCCCTGGCCACCGAGCTGATGGGCTTTCCCCGCCACCTGTCGCAGCACGTCGGCGGCTTCGTGCTGACCAAGCGGCGGCTGGACGAGACCGTGCCGATCGGCAACGCCGCCATGAAGGACCGCACCTTCATCGAATGGGACAAGGACGACATCGACAGCCTGGGCTTGATGAAGGTCGACGTGCTGGCGCTGGGCATGCTGACGGCGATCCAGCGGGCCTTCGGCATGCTGCGCGCCGATCACGGCGAGGCCATCGTCGACCTGGCCGACGTGCCGGCCGAGGTGGCGGGCGTCTACGACATGCTGTGCGTGGCCGACAGCATCGGGGTGTTCCAGGTGGAGAGCCGGGCGCAGATGTCGATGCTGCCGCGCCTGAAGCCCCGGCGCTTCTACGACCTGGTCATCGAGGTGGCGATCGTGCGGCCCGGCCCCATCCAGGGCGACATGGTGCATCCCTACCTGAAGCGCCGCAACGGGATCGAGCCTGTGGACTGGCCCAAGCCGGCTCCCGAGCACGGGCCGGAGAACGAACTGCAGGAGATCCTCGGCAACACCTACGGCGTGCCGCTGTTCCAGGAGCAGGCCATGAGTCTGGCCATCGAGGCGGCCAAGTTCACGCCCGACGAGGCCGACGGTCTGCGCAAGGCCATGGCCACCTTCCGCAACCTGGGCACGCCGGCCGAATACCGGGTGAAGTTCGTCGAGGGCATGGTGGCGCGCGGCTATCAGCGTGACTTCGCCGAGCGCTGCTTCAAGCAGATCGAGGGCTTTGGCCATTACGGCTTTCCGGAAAGCCACGCGGCCAGTTTCGCCAAGCTGGTCTATGTCTCGGCCTGGATCAAATGGGCCTGGCCGGACGTGTTCTGCGCGGCCCTGATCAACTCCCAGCCGATGGGCTTCTACCAGCCGTCCCAGCTGGTGCGCGACGCGCGCGAGCACGGGGTGGAGGTGCGGCCGCCCGACGTGATGGCCAGCGACTGGGACTGCACGCTGGAGGCCAGGTCGCCCCTCGCGTCAGGCGGGGAGAGGCGGCGGGATCCCCGCAAGATCTCCTGCGAGGAGACCCGCCCGCGCTGGAAGGCGCTGCGTCTTGGCCTGCGCCAGATCAAGGGCCTGAAGGAGGCCGACGTCAAAGCCCTGGTGAAGGCGCGCGACGAAGGCGCGCGCGCGCCGGCCGAGTTCGCCCAGGGCGGGGTGCCGCAGCGGGCGCTGGAACTGCTGGCCGAGGCCGACGCCTTCGCCTCGACCGGTCTTGCGCGGCGCGACGCCCTGTGGGCGGTGAAGGGGCTGAAGGGCGAGCACAGGGCGCCGGTGCAGGCGCCGCTGCTGGCCGGCCTGCCGCTGTTCGAGGACAGGGTCGCCCTGCCGGCGATGGCCGCGCCCCAGGAGGTGGCCGAGGACTATCGCACCACCAGCCTCTCGCTGAAGGCCCATCCGTGCGGCTTCTACCGGCCGATGCTGGAGAAGATGGGCGCGGTCACCGCCGACCAGCTCCCAAGGTTCAGGAACGGCCAGAAGGTGTCGGTCGGCGGGCTCGTGCTGATCCGCCAGCGGCCGGGCACGGCCAAGGGCGTGGTGTTCGTCACCCTGGAGGACGAGACGGGTGTGGCCAACGCAGTGGTCTGGAAGGACCGCTTCGAGGCCGACCGCAACGTGGTGATGACCGCCTCGTTCCTGGTGGTGCACGGGCGGGTGCAGGCGGCCGAGGGCGTGATCCACATCGTCGCCGAGGGCTTCACCGACCTGTCGGCCCAGCTGTCGAGCCTGCGGGACGAGCCCGACGCGCCCGCGCCGCGCGTGCGCCAGAAGGTGTCGGGGCGGCTGCTGAGGAGCCGGGATTTTCATTGAAAGATCCTCCCCCTCTGGGGGAGGTGGCCCGGAGGGCCGGAGGGGGGACGTTTTCAGCTTTCGAGGCGTCGGAAGTTCATCGCCAACTCCCCCCACCGGCCTTCGGCCGCCTCCCCCATAGGGGGAGGTTCCCGTACTTACGCCCGCGTCGTCTCAGGCGCCGTCGAGCGCAGGCGCTCGACCAGCGCGAACAGCTGGGTGCGCACGCCGAACTCGTCGCCGGCCAGGGCGGCGGTTTCGAGGGCGGCCAGGGTCGCTTCGTCGATGCGCGGGGCGGGGGCGACGGCGGTGGCCTCGATCACGCCGGCCGACTTGGGCGCGGCGGTCTCGTTGACGTCGACCAGTTCCTCGGTGAGCTTCTCGCCGGGGCGCAGGCCGGTGATGCGGATCTCGATGTCCTTGCCGGGAACCAGGCCCTGCAGCTCGATCATCCGGCGGGCGAGATCGATGATCTTCACCGGCTCGCCCATCTCCAGGGTGAGCACGCCGGCCGGCGGGGCGGCGTCGGCGGCCGACTGGGCCACGGCGCGCAGCACCAGCGACACCGCCTCGGGGATGGTCATGAAGTAGCGCTCGACATTGGCGTCGGTCAGGGTGACCGGGCCGCCGCGGGCGATCTGGTGGCGGAACACCGGCACGACCGAGCCGGCCGAGCCCAGCACGTTGCCGAAGCGCACCACGCCGACCCGCATCTTGCCGCCGCCGCCGAACTGGCGGGCGATGGCTTCGGCCACGCGCTTGGTGGCGCCCATGACGCTGGAGGGGGCCACGGCCTTGTCGGTCGAGATCAGGGCGAAGTGCGAGGCGCCGGCCGCCTTGGCCGCGAGGGCGACGTTGCGGGTGCCCAGCACGTTGGTGCGCACGCCCTCGCAGGGGTGGCTCTCGACCATCGGCACGTGCTTGAGGGCGGCGGCGTGGAAGACGATGTCGGGCTGCTCGGCGGCCAGCAGGCGCGAGACGCGGCCCTCGTCGCGCACGTCGCACAGGGCCTCGCGGCGCGGCAGGGCCGGCCAGGCCTCGGCGATCTCGCGGTCGATCAGGAAGAGGTTGGCCTCCGAGGCGTCGACCATCGTCAGGTGGGCCGCGCCGCTGGCGGCGATCTGGCGGCACAGCTCCGAGCCGATGCTGCCGCCGGCTCCGGTGACCAGCACGCGGCGGCCGCTGACCAGGGCCCTGACCGGGGCGGGGTCGAGGCGCACGGGGGCGCGGCTGAGCAGTTCCTCGAGGCTGATCTCGCGCAGGGCGGCGGCGGTGGGGCCCTCGCCCATCTCGACCAGGCCGGGGCGACGCAGCAGGCGCACGCCCTCGCTCTTCAGGCGGCCCAGGCGCTCGGCTCCGAAGGCGCCCAGCGGGGCCTCGGCCAGGAACAGCACGGCGGCCGGCGACAGGCCGCCGTCGCTGAGCTGGCGCATGACCGCGTCGAAGCGGTCGATGGCGCCCAGCACGCAGACGCCGCGGATCTCGTCGCCGGTCTCGCGGGCCTCGGGGGTCAGAAGGCCGACCACGGCGTAGCGCTCGGCCAGGCCGGGGGCGCGCAGAAAGGTCTCGGCCTCGGCCGCCGTGCCGATGATCAGCAGGCGCGGCAGGGCCGGGTGGGCGGGGGCGGGGCGCAGGCGCAGCAGGGCCTCGGCCAGCACGCCCTCGTGCAGCGCGCGGCGGCCGACGCGCAGGGCGGCCAGCAGGCCGACCTGCACGACCAGGGCCGCCAGGATGGTGCGCAGGCCGCCGTCGAGGTCGGGCAGGACCAGGAAGGCCAGCAGCGAGAAGGTCAGGGCCGTCAGCGCCGCCGAGCGGGCGATGCGCAGGTGGTCGGCGGCGGCCACGAACCGCCAGGGCGCGCGCTCCAGCCGGAACAGCAGCTCCACCAGGAAGGCCGACAGGGCGTAGAGGCCGGCGTGGGCCAGCAGGCCGGGCCGGTCGGCGTCGAGGCCCACGGCCAGGACCTGCCCGATCAGCAGAGCCAGGAAGGCCAGGAAAACATGCGCTGCGATCTTGCCGGCGCGACCCATGGACGCTCGAACTCCGTTCAACTTTCGCGGATTAGCACGCTCCTAGCCCGTCGTCGCCGATTCAGGTGCGCGCCAGCGGCAAGGTCACGACCAGGTCGCCGGCCTGGGCGGGCGGCGCGCCGGCGGGGCGCATGACCAGGGCGTCGGCCCGGGAAAAGACGCCGATCAGCGAGGAATCCTGGTCGGGGAAGGGCGCGACCAGCAGCCGGCCTTCGGCGTCGACGGCGCGGGCCGCGCGCATCCAGTGCTCGCGCGGGCCGTTTGCGGGCAGGGGGGACGACAGGCGCGCGACCCCGAACGGCAGGGCCGGATTGGCGCCCGAAAGGGCCGCCAGCAGCGGGCGCAGGAAAAGCTCGGCGCAGACCAGGGCCGAGGCCGGATTGCCCGGCAGGCCCAGCACGCGGCGGCCGTCTTCGAGATGGCCGAACCAGGTGGGCTTGCCCGGGCGCACGGCGATGGTCTGGACGCGAAGGTCAAGGCCCAGCCGGCTCATGGCCGGCTTGACCAGGTCGTAGTCGCCGACCGAGGCGCCGCCGATGGTCACCACCAGGTCGACGGCCGCATCGGCCACGGCGGCGGCGATGGCCTCGACGGAGTCGGCGGCGGGGGCGAGCTTGATCGCCTGTCCGCCCCAGGCCTGGATCAGGGCCGCCAGGCTGAACGAGCCGGACTCGAAGATCTGGTCGGGCAGGGGCGATCCGCCGGGCGGGACCAGTTCGTCGCCGGTGGCCAGGATCGCCACCTTGGGCCGGCGGACGACGGGCAGGTCGGCCAGGCCGGCGGCGGCGGCCAGCGACAATCGCCAGGGATCGATGCGCACGCCCGCTTCCAGCAGGCGGTCGCCAGACCGGAAGTCGCCGCCGGCGGGGCGGATGTTGGCCTTGGGCGCGTCGCCCGCCGTGAAGGTCACGTGGTCGCCGTCGCGGGTCGCCTCTTCCTGGATGACCACGAGGTCGGCGCCGGCCGGAACCGGGGCGCCGGTGAAGATCCGCACGGCCTGCCCCGCCTGCACGGCCTTGGGATAGGCGCGGCCCGCAGCGCTTTCGCCGACGATCGTGAAGGCTTCGACCACCCCGTGGTCGGCTCGCCGGATCGCCCAGCCGTCCATGGCCGAGGCGTCGAAGGGCGGCTGATGGCGGCCTGCGACGATGTCTTCGGCCAGCACGCGGCCGACGGCGTCCTGCAGGGCGACGGCCTCGACGCCCAGGCGCGCGGCGCCGTCCAGCATCCGGCCGCGGGCGTCCTCGACGGTCAGGTTCTTCAGGGCTTGGCTCACGGACCGGAGGTCTCCGTCAGGGGGCGGCGCGGGTCAATCGAAACCTGCGCCGGCCCCGCCCGGCTTGTACCGGTTTGGCGGAATGCCCAGCAGGCGCTTGAACATGGTCGAGAAGGCCGCCGGGCTGTCGTAGCCGAGGTCGAGGGCGATGGTCGTCACCGGCTCGCCGGCCGCCAGGCGGGGCAGGGCGGCCAGCAGGCAGGCCTGTTGCCGCCAGGCGCCGAAGCTCATGCCGGTCTCGCGGCGAAAGGCGCGGGTGAAGGCTCGCCGGCCAAGGCCCAGCTCGGCGCACCAGTCGTCGATGGTCTCGTGCGGGGTCGGGCGTTCGAGAAAGGCGTGGCAGCGGCGGGCCAGGGCCGGCGCGGCGGGGAAGGGCACGGCCAGGGGGATCACCGGCGCGCGGGCCAGTTCGGCCAGCAGCAGGTCCATGACCAGGCCGTCGCGGCCGGTCTCGTCATAGTCGACGGGGATGTCGCAGGCGGCGATCAGCAGATGGCGCACCAGCGGCGAGACGCCGATCACCCGCCCGGCGTCGCCCAGCGCGGCCGAGGCCCGCTCGTCGAGCAGCACGCTGCGGGTGCTGACCGCGCCGACCATGCGAACCGAGTGCGGCACGCCCGCCGGGGTCCAGACGGCGCGTTCGGGCGGGGCGATCCACGCGCCGTACGGGGTGGAGACCACGGCCACCCCGGCGGCGGCGTAGAGCAACTGGCCGCGCCCGTGCTGGTGCCAGTCGAGCTCGAACGAGGGCGGATATTCGTTGCCGGTGGCGACCACCGGACGAGGCGTGGCGTCGTAGTCGGCGGGATGCACCCAGGGCTTGGCCATCTGTCCCACTCGCGAAAGTGAAAGTCCCGATGCGGAATGCGGGACGCTGTTTCAGGTCCTATCGCGGTCGCACCTTCACTGGAAGAGCCCGATGACCGACACCGCGATCCGATCCCCCGCCGCCGACCCGTCCAGCCCGCAGGCGGAGACCACGGTGTTCGGCGTGATCCTGGCGATCAGCGGCTGCCACCTGCTCAACGACATGATGCAGTCGCTGCTGCCGGCCATCTATCCGAACCTGAAGACCGACCTGCACTTGAGCTTCGGCGAGATCGGCCTCGTCACCCTGGCCTATCAGATCACCGCCTCGATCCTGCAGCCGCTGGTGGGGCTGTATGCCGACCGCCGCTCCAATCCGTGGGTGCTGCCGGGCGGGACGCTGTTCTCGCTGGCGGGCCTGGCGGTGCTGTCGGTGGCGCACGTCTATGGCCTGGTTCTGCTGGGCGCGTGCCTGCTGGGCGTCGGCTCGTCGGTGTTCCACCCGGAGTCTTCGCGGGTGGCGCGGATGGCGGCGGGCGGCCGGCCGGGCCTAGCCCAGTCGCTGTTCCAGGTGGGCGGCAACGCCGGTCAGGCGCTGGGGCCGCTGGCGGCGGCGCTGGTCGTCGTGCGCTGGGGCCAGTCGAGCCTGGCCCTGTTCGCGCTGCTGGCCCTGCTGGCCGGGGCGGTGCTGTGGAACGTCGCTGTCTGGGCCCGCCACCACGGCGCGGCGCGCCTGGCGGCCGGCGGCGGCCGCAAGATCGCGATCGACCTGCCCAAGGGCGCGGCCGGCAAGGGCATCGCCATCCTGCTGGTGCTGATCTTCTCGAAGTACGTCTACATGGCCAGCCTGACCAGCTACTTCACCTTCTACCTGATCGAGCGCTTCCACGTTTCGGTCGAGAACGCCCAGATGCATCTCTTCGCCTTCCTGGCGGCGGTGGCGCTGGGCACGATCGCCGGCGGACCGGTGGGCGACCGCTTCGGCCGCAAGGCGGTGATCTGGATCTCGATCCTGGGCGTGCTACCGTTCACCCTGCTGCTGCCCTACGCCAGCCTGTTCTGGACCGGGCCGCTGGTGGTGACCATCGGTCTGCTGCTGGCCTCGGCCTTCCCGGCCATCGTGGTGCTGGCCCAGGAACTGGCGCCGGGCCGGATCGGCATGATCTCGGGCCTGTTCTTCGGGTTCTCGTTCGGCATGGGGGGCCTCGGGGCCGCGGTGCTGGGCGAGCTGGCCGACTGGAAGGGCGTGGAGACGGTCTACAAGCTGTGCGCCGTGCTACCGGCGCTGGGCCTGCTGGCCGCGTTCCTGCCGAACACCCGCAGGCGGTGAGGGCGGGCGCCGCTTCGCGGAAAAGTCGTTGCGAGGCGGCCCGTCCCACGGCACGGTCCAGGCATGGTCGCGCCGTCCCCGATAAGGCCAGCCCCGCTGGGGTTCTACGGCCTGGCCCTCGTCCTGGCGGGGCTGGCCGCGCTGAGCGCCTCGGCGTTCTCGTCGCCGGGCTGCACCGGCCCGCAAAGCCAGCGGCCCTGCGACTACGTCCAGAGCTTCAAGCTCGCCGCGACGCGCCAGGCCGGCGGCTACTCGACGGCCCTGCCGTTCCAGGTGCTGGACCTGGGCTCATCGGTCTATGTGGGGCAGGCGACGCCGGCGGGGGCAGTGGCCCATACGCTAGGCGCGGTCATCGACAAGAAGAGCTGCAGGGTCTGCCGCGTCGACGCCGTCGGCGCCTATCTGGCCGAGGACGGCCTGCGCGTGCTGGCGGTGCATTCGGCCGAGCGGCCTCGTCCCTGAGATCCGCCGCCTGGTGATCCTGTCCAACACCGACACCGGCGCGGTGTCGACGTTCGAGCCGACGCTGCGGGCGGTGACGGGGGCGGCGTAGGATCGACCTTCAGTCAACCTGGCCGCTTCTCACCGAGTTCCCCCGCGAAGGCGGGGGCCCAAGCTGCCTTTTGGGACGCGGGCAGGATCGCCCACAATCCGCGGACGCCGCTTGGGTCCCCGCCTTCGCGGGGAGGGACGGGTTTAGGGGGCGTCTGTCGGGTGAATGTCGCACGCCCTAGCGCGCAGCAAAAAGGCCAGCCTGGCGGCTGGCCTTTTCAATTCGGTGCGATGCTCGCCGGATCAGCCGACGAAGGCGCGCTCGATGACGAAGTCGCCGGGCTCGGCGTTGGAGCCTTCGACCAGGCCGTGGGCCTCCAGCAGGGCGGCGGTGTCCTTGATCATGGCCATCGAGCCGCACAGCATGGCGCGGTCGTGCTCGGGATCGAACTTGCCGCCTTCCAGGCCGAGGTCGGTGAACAGCTTGCCGCTCTCGATCAGGTCGGTGAAGCGGCCCTGGCGCTCGAACGGCTCGCGGGTGACGGTGGGATAGTAGACCAGCTGGGCCTTGGCCTCGTCGCCGACCAGCGGGTCGTCGTGGATCTCGCTGGTGAAGAGGTCGCGATAGGCCAGTTCCTGCACTTCGCGCACGCCGTGGGCGACGATCACCTTCTCGAAGCGGCTGTAGGCGTCGGGGTCGCGGGCGACCGACAGCCACGGGGCCAGGCCCGTGCCGGTGCCGAACAGGAACAGGCGCTTGCCCGGCTTGACCGCGTCCAGCACCAGGGTGCCGGTCGGCTTCTTGCCGAGCAGGACCTGATCGCCGGCCTTGATCTGCTGCAGGCGCGAGGTCAGCGGGCCGTCGGGCACCTTGATCGAGAAGAACTCGAGTTCCTCGGCGAACGAGGGCGAGCCGATCGAATAGGCGCGCAGGATCGGCTTCTTCTCGCCCAGTTCCTCGCGGGCGGGCAGGCCAATCATCACGAACTCGCCCGAGCGGAAGCGGAAGCTGGCCGGGCGGGTGATGGCGAAGCTGAACAGCCGGTCGGTCCAGTGCTTGACCCAGAGAACGGTCTCGAGGTTGTGCGGGGACTCCTTGGCGGGAGCAGGGGCGGCGGCGGTGGCGGTCTCGGCCGTCATGTCTTCGGTTTTCGATCCTGTTCGCGCGCAGCGCACGCAAGAAAAGTCGGGCGTCGCTCCGGCCCTGAAGGCGACACGGGTGTCATGTGAGAAGTTGAGAGCGGATGTCAACTTTTGCTCTCTGAACCCGCTTTGAGAAAAAATTCTACGAGCGGCCCAAAATATCGCCGTTCGCTTTTTCTGACTGTGTCAAAAATGTGATTGCCGACCACCCCAACGGGGCGCAGACTTCCTTTTGCTTCGTTCGCGAAGCCAACGATACGGAGGAACGTATGCGGGTGAGGTTCGTCATGGCCGCCGCGGCGGCCAGTCTGTTAGCGTTAGGCGTAGCGGGTTGTGAAGGCGGCGCCCAATCCAAGTCCGCCAAGGCCCAACAAGTGACCCTGGAAGGCAAGTCGGTGACGGCGAGCGGCTGCGTGCGGCCGGTCGAGAACACCAAGTGCCTCGTCGTGCGCGGCCCCAACGGCGGCTATTACGACGTCTCCAGCGCCAGCCCGGCTCCGGACCCCGCCAAGGGGGTCGGCGTCTCGCTGCGGGGTCGCGACCAGGGCAAGAACACCGAATGCGGCCGTGAGCTCACGGACGTGAAATGGTCGTACCTGAACGTCCAGTGCGCGGCGGCGACGCCGAGCGCCTCGACCGGCGCCGAAGAGAAGAAGGACGGCTAGCGCCGCCTGATCGCTTCGCACGGCTCTAGAGCTCCGGTGAAGGCTGCGCTTCAGCCCTCGCCGGAGCCGGGGTCTGTGCGGGTCTTGGGCGTGTCGACGCTGTCTTCACCGCCGACCGGTTCGGTGGCGGGACGCGGCGGCTTGCCGTCGGTGGAGGGATTCGTCCGTTGATTCTCGTGCTCGACCTCTCGATTGGAGGGGCGCACGCCGGTGTTCGCGGCCATTCCTGATCCTTTCCTGAAGCGTTCGGACGCGTTGCGGACCAAGAAACCTGTGAAAAGGCGCCGTTTGGTCCGCGACTTAGGCAACAACGCGTGTCGAACGCGTCCTGATCCGCTTGCCGGGCGCAAACGACCCTGCTACACGACGCCGCTCTGGCGCTGGGAAGCGTCGGCGGCGCCGCTCGCGGCCCTCCGGCCTCGACCGTCGCCAAGGCTGCGGTCCTCTCTATCGGGACCGGAGTTCTGCAGGAGTGTAGCTCAGCTGGTAGAGCATCGGTCTCCAAAACCGAGGGCCGGGGGTTCGAGTCCCTCCACTCCTGCCACTATATGTCATCGGCCGGTCCGGCGTTCGGCCCGGCCTGTCAGATACGCGAGCCTCTGAAACCATGGCCAGGAAACCGGGATCCAGCCCGTCAGCGATCAAGAACCGCGCCGCCCGTACGGCCGCGGCGCTGGCCCCTGCCGGTCAGGCTCCTTCCGCGGCTGCCGCCGCCCCCAAGAAGCCCTTCAACCCGGTGCAGTTCTTCCGCGAAGTCCGCGCCGAGGCCCGCAAGATCACCTGGACCACCCGCAAGGAGACCTGGATCACCTCGGTGATGGTCTTCATCATGGTGATCGTCGCCTCGGTGTTCTTCTTCGGCGTCGACTGGATTCTGGGTACGCTGGCCAATCTGCTGCTGAAGTTCGCGGCCGGATAAGACATATAAAGACCATGAGCACCGAAACCGCGACCAACCCGAACCACAAGTGGTACATCGTCCACGCCTACTCGAACTTCGAGAAGAAGGTGGCCGAGAGCATCCGTGAGCAAGCCAAGGCCCAGGGCCTAGAAGACAGCTTCTCCGAGATCCTGGTGCCTACTGAGGACGTCGTCGAGATCCGCCGCGGCCGCAAGGTCAACGCCGAGCGCAAGTTCTTCCCGGGCTACGTCCTGGTGAAGATGAACCTCTCGGACGAGGCCTACCACCTGATCAAGAACACCCCGAAGGTGACGGGCTTCCTGGGTAGCGGCTCCAAGCCGACCCCGGTCTCCGAAAAGGAAGTCCAGCGCATCGTCGGCGCGATCGAAGAGGGCGTCGAGAAGCCCAAGACCGTCGTGCTGTACGAAGTCGGCGAGAACGTCCGCGTCATCGACGGCCCGTTCGCCAGCTTCAACGGCTCGGTCGAGCAGGTCGACGAGGAAAAGGCCCGCCTGCGGGTCACCGTCTCGATCTTCGGCCGCGCGACCCCGGTCGAGCTGGAATACAGCCAGGTCGAAAAGATCGCCTAAGCGGCCTTTCCGCACCGAAGCTTTCGAAAACCCCGCGCCGGCGACGACGCGGGGTTTTTGCTTGTTTGCGGGCCGGGCGGGCGAGGGGGTCTTTGACTCCCCGCCGCTCTCCTGCTAAACGCCGCGACCTCGCTTCGGGACCTGGTTCCGAGGCGTGTTCGCCGTTTTGGCGAACCCAAATCCGTGGAAGGGCCGCCAAGCCCGCACCACGGCTCACCAGCGAGGGCTCCGGCCCTCACGAGAGGACACTATGGCTAAGAAGATCCTGGGCTACATCAAGCTCCAGGTGAAGGCTGGCTCGGCCACGCCTTCGCCCCCCATCGGCCCGGCTCTGGGTCAGCGCGGCGTCAACATCATGGGCTTCTGTAAGGAGTTCAACGCGCGCACCGAGAACGTCGAAAAGGGCACCCCCCTGCCGACCGTGATCACTGTCTACCAAGACAAGTCGTTCACCTTCATCACCAAGACGCCCCCGGCGACCCACTACCTGAAGCAGATCACCGGCCTGAAGTCGGGTGCGAAGCTGACCGGTCGTGAGACCGTCGGCGAAGTGACGCGCACGCAGCTGCGCGAAATCGCCGAAAAGAAGATGAAGGACCTGAACGCCAACGACATCGAGGCCGCGGCCAAGATCATCGAAGGCTCCGCCAAGGCCATGGGCCTGAAGATCGTGGAGGCCTAATCCAATGGCTACGCAACCCAAGCGCATCAAGGCCTGGACCGGCGACCGTGACGCCACCCACGCCGTCGCCGACGCCATCGCTCTGGTCAAGGCCAACGCCAAGGCCAAGTTCGACGAGACCATCGAGATCTCGGTGAACCTGGGCGTCGACCCGCGTCACGCCGACCAGCAGGTCCGTGGCGTCGTTCAACTGCCGTCGGGCACGGGCCGTGACGTTCGCGTCGCCGTCTTCGCCAAGGACGCCAAGGCCGCCGAAGCCACCGCCGCCGGCGCCGAAGTGGTCGGCGCCGAGGACCTGGTCGAAAAGATCCAGAACGGCTTCATGGACTTCGACCGCGTCATCGCCACCCCGGACATGATGGCCCTGGTCGGTCGTCTCGGTAAGGTGCTGGGCCCGCGCGGCCTGATGCCGAACCCGAAGGTCGGCACCGTGACCCCGAACGTCGGCCAAGCCGTGAAGGACGCCAAGGGCGGCGCCGTCGAGTTCCGCGTCGAGAAGGCTGGTATCGTCCACGCCGGCATCGGCAAGGCCTCGTTCACCGACGAAGCCCTGCTGATCAACGTCAAGGCCCTGATCGACGCCCTGAACAAGTCCAAGCCCTCGGGCGCCAAGGGCGTGTTCGTCAAGCGCGTCGGCCTGTCCTCGACCATGGGTCCGGGCTTCAAGGTCGACATCGCCTCGATCACCGCCTAATCGGCTGATCTGAAGCGAATTGACTTCTAAGAGACGGGCGCTGGAGCGATCCAGCGCCCGTCTTGCGTTTGGGGACCGGTTTGGCGGTCTGGCTAGCCGATGTTATCTTTCGTCTAGACGGAGAAGACGCCATGGCCTTCCACATCCGCGATCCCGAAACCGACGCCCTGGTTCGCCAGCTGGCCGAGAAAACCCGGCTGGGGATCACCGAGGCCGTGAAGCTGGCGGCCGCCGAAGCGTTGGCCGCGCGCGAGAAGGAACGGGCGGAAAAGCTGGCCAGGATGCGGGCGATCAGCGACAGGATCGCGGCGTTGCCCAGTACGGGCCTCAAGGCGGACAAAGCGTTCTTTGACGAGCTGTCTGGCGATTGATGTTCGTCGATGCCTCCGCGTTCTGCGCGATCCTTCTTGGCGAACCTGAGAAGCAGGCGTTCGAACAGCGTCTGACCGCCGCGTCCGGCGCTGTCACCTCCGCCGTCGCAATTTGGGAAACCGTCCGCAGCCTCGTTCGCGCCAAGGGCATGGATGTCGCCGAGGCTGAGCTAGAAGTGCTGTCCTATGTCGGCGCCGCCGAAATCTCGGTCGTGGAGATAGGTTCACGTGAGGGGAGCTTGGCGCTCGACGCGTTCGCTCGCTTCGGAAAGGGCGTTCATCCCGCCAGGCTGAACATGGGTGACTGCTTCGCCTATGCCTGCGCCAGGACCAACGGCGTGCCGCTGCTCTACAAGGGCGGCGATTTTGCTCTGACGGATATCGAGGCCGCGTGACTTCCGACGCTTCCCAAGTCATCGACGCCAAAGCCGTCGACGTCGCCGTGGTCGGCGGCGGGCCCGCGGGGCTGATCGCGGCCCAGCGCCTGGCCGAGAGCGGGCGCTCGGTCGTCGTGTTCGAAAAGATGCCGACCTTCGGGCGCAAGTTTCTGATGGCCGGGCGGGGCGGGCTGAACCTCACGCACTCGGAGGACTTCGAGCGTTTCGTGGGGCGCTACGGCGATCGCGCCGGCCTTCTGCGACCGATGCTGGAGGCGTTCACCCCCGCCGATCTCGTGGCCTGGGCCAAGGCCCTGGGACAGGAGACCTTTATTGGCGCTAGCGGGCGGGTGTTTCCCAAGGTCATGAAGGCCTCGCCGCTGCTGCGCGCCTGGCTGGCGCGGCTGGAGGCGCTGGGTGTGAGCTTGCGCACGCGCTCGGCCTTTGCGGGCTGGGACGAGGCCGGCGCGCTGCTGATCGACGGCCCGGGCGGCCGCGAGACCTGGCGGCCGCGCGCGACGATCCTGGCCATGGGCGGCGCCAGCTGGCCCAAGCTCGGCTCCGACGCGGCCTGGACGGGCCTGCTGGAAGGGCAGGGCGTGGGCGTCGCGCCGTTCCAGGCGGCCAACTGCGGCTTCGAGGCGTCCTGGAGCGAGATCTTCCGCGACCGCTTCGCCGGCGAGCCGCTGAAGAACGTCCGCCTGGCCTGCGACGGCCGCCAGGCCCGCGGCGACGCCATGGTCGCCGGCTACGGGCTCGAAGGCGGGGCGGTCTACGCCCTGGGGGCGGCGCCGCGCGCGGCGATCGCCCGCGACGGCGCGGCCGTGCTGACCATCGACCTGCGGCCCGACCTCCCGGCCGAGACCCTGGAGCGGCGCCTGTCGGGCGCGCGCGGCGGCCAGTCGCTGGCCAACCACCTGCGCAAGGCGCTGAAGCTGTCGCCGGTCGAGGTGAACCTGCTGCGCGAGGCCCATGGCCTGGACCTGCCGAGCCAGCCGGCGGCGCTGGCCGCCGCCATCAAGGCCGCGCCGATCCGGCTGACCGCCGCCCGTCCGCTGGATCGGGCGATCTCGGCGGCCGGCGGGGTGGTCTTCGACAGTCTGGACGGCCTGGCGCTGAAAGCGCGGCCCGACGTCTTCCTGGCCGGCGAGATGCTGGACTGGGAGGCGCCCACCGGCGGCTACCTGCTGCAGGCCTGTTTCGCCACGGGTGTTGCGGCGGCGAAGGCGGCGGGGGAGAGGCTGGGAGACTAGAGCCTGGACTCAATTGGCGTGCAAAGAAACGTGTCTTCCCGGCCGGAGGAGCGCGTCAGCGATCCGTAGAGCCGGGATCTCCCACGTTGGCAGGTTCTGAACTGTGGGAGATCCCGGCGCTCCGCTGCGCTGCGGCCGGGATGACAACTGCAATAAGCTATTGAAACAGATAACCCATTGCCCTCGGCCAATTGAGTACCGACCCTAGGGCGTATCGACATTCACCCGAGCGGCGCCCTCGGAACCCCGTTCTTCCCCGCCTTCGCGTGAGAGCCCGTTGGAAAACGCCGATCCGACCTGCGCTTAGGCCGCCTCAAAAACTCCCCACGTGATGGATGTTGCCGTCCGGGTCCTTGAACCAGACGAGCCGCATCCCGCCCGCCTGATGCACGCCGTCCTCCACCTCGATCCCCGGCATGTCGTATGTCTCGAAGGTCACGCCCTTGTCCCGCAGGGCGGCGACGACGGCGTCGAAGCGCCCGCCGACGGGCCAGGTGACGGCTGTGCCCTGGTTGGTTCCTGCGAACTCGGACTCGTAGACGGTCAGGCTCACGCCGCCGGCGCGATAGGCCTGGACGCCCATCTCGGAATCGCCCTCGGGCGGAAGGCCCAGAACGTCCTCGTAGAAGCGCCTGGCCCGGGCCAGGTCCTTGACGGGCAGGGTGGGGGAGGCGTCGAACTGGCCAAGCATGGCAAGGCTCCTTCTGCGGTTTCACCGCCTTGAAGACGTTCGAGTGCGCTGTGTTCCGACACGTAGGTTGCGTTCCTTCGGCAAATCCTCTATACGGCCCGCCTCTCCGCTGGACTCCGGTTTGGCGGCGAACCTGTTTGAGAACTACGGGGCGTGGGGTCACCAACGCCATAATCGAGGAAGGGCCCTTCCTCGCCGTCGGGAGACAGGGATAGAGACGCCAAGACCTCCTATCTCGCGGCTTAAGCCCGAGTCAGGTGCGCGGCCGACTTTCCTTGGAACAGGCTGATGCAACTCGCGCGCGGGAGCAATTCCGCATGGGACGAGCATCTGGCTGCCGGAATGGTCCGGCCGCCTGCAACTGAGTAGGAGACCGCAATGGACCGCGCTCAAAAGCAGGAATCGATCGAGTCGCTGAAAAGCGTCTTCGCCGATGCCGGCGCTGTCGTCGTGACCCACTACATGGGTCTGACCGTTGCGGAAATGACCGACCTTCGTCTTCGCCTCCGCAAGGAAGGCGCCGCGATCAAGGTTGTGAAGAACACCCTGGCCCTCAAGGCTCTGGACGGCAAGCTTGGTGACACGGGTTCCGCCCTGTTCACCGGCCCGGTCGCCATCGCCTTCGGCCCGGACGCCGTCTCGGCCGCGAAGATCGCGGTGCAGTTCGCCAAAGAAAACGACAAGCTCAAGATTGTCGGTGGCGTTCTGGACCAGACCAACGTGCTCGACGAAGCCGGCGTGCGCGCTCTGGCGACCCTGCCGTCGCTGGACGAACTGCGTGGCAAGCTCATCGGCCTCATCCAGGCTCCGGCGACCAAGATCGCTGGCGTCCTGCAGGCCCCGGCTGGCCAGCTGGCTCGCGTCTTCAACGCCTACGCGACCAAAGACGCCGCGTAACGGTCATCCCCGCAAATCTATCCCAATCTCTCTAAGGAACTGACACATGTCGAAGCTCGAAAAGCTGGTCGAAGAACTGTCCACCCTGTCGGTGCTGGAAGCCGCTGAACTCTCGAAGCTGCTGGAAGAAAAGTGGGGCGTCTCGGCCGCCGCTCCGGTCGCCGTGGCCGCCGTCGGTGGCGCCGCTGCTCCGGCTGAAGCCGCTGAAGAGCAAACCGAGTTCACCGTTGTCCTGGTCGACGGCGGCGACAAGAAGATCAACGTGATCAAGGAAGTCCGCGGCGTCCGTCCGGACCTCGGCCTGAAGGAAGCCAAGGACCTGGTCGAAGGCGCTCCGCAGAACGTCGTCGAAAACGTTTCGAAGCAGCAGGCCGACGAAGTCGCCAAGAAGCTGACCGAAGCCGGCGCCAAGGTCCAAGTGAAGTAATCCGGTTCCGCGTCGCCTGACGCGGATCTGGTCTTCATGACCTTACGAGACGGGCCCGGAGGGAAACCTCCGGGCCCGTTTTCTTTGGAACCTCCCCCAGTGGGGGAGGCGGCCGAAGGCCGGTGGGGGGAAGTTTTCAGCTTCCGGGGCGTCGGCCAATCTCGAAGTTACGCCCCCCACCGATCGCTGCGCGATCGCCTCCCCCAGAGGGGGAGGGTTCTCCCATTCATCCCATAAATCGCACCTTCTGCGTTGACGGCGCTGTCAGCCGCCACTACGCCAGCATCAGGAAATGATAGCGGTAACTTAGTGGAGGAATCGCATGGCTTGGCTGGGTAGCGGCGCGCGGGCGCGCGTCCTGGGACTGGTTTCGGGCCTGGCGCTCAGCGCCGGGGCGGGCATGGCGCTCGCCGCGCCGCAGACGACGGTCGACCGCAACGGCGCCTATGTGTCGGTCGAGACCTACGCTCCCAACGTGATCCGCGTGACCATCAGCCAGGACAAGGACCTGGCCAAGGCCGCCCCGGGCTACGGCGTCAACGGCGTGGCCACCGACAAGGGCTGGCGCCACGACCAGAAGGCCGGCGCCGACATCTTCACCTCGGCCGAGCTGTCGCTGGAAGTCGTCGCCCAGCCCTGGCCGGGCGCGCCCAGCCTGCAGGAGCGCTATTTCGCGCCGGCCCTGCCGCCGGTGTCGATCAAGGTGCGCAAGCCCGACGGCACGTCGCTGGTCGACATGAACGGCTGGGAGATGTCGCCCCACGTCGTCAGCGGCGAGAAGACCTATCGCGCCGGCGCCAGCTTCTCGACGACCGCCGACGAGCACTTCTATGGCCTCGGCCAAAACCAGGAGTCGGAAGGCGCGCTCGACCTGCGCGGCCGCACCATCGACTGCAAGCACGACTATGACGCGCCGCACGGCGAAAGCGTCTGCGTGCCGTTCCTGGTGACTTCCAAGGGCTACGGGATCCTGTGGGACAACCCGTCGGCCACCAAGATCTATCCGGGCGTCAACGGCCGCACCCTGTGGCAGAGCAATGTCGGCGAGCGCGTGTCGTTCTTCGTCATCACCGGCAAGACCACCGACGAGATCTATGCCGGCTACCGCGCCCTGACCGGCGTGACGCCGCTGCCGCCCAAGGCCGCCTTCGGCTACATCCAGTCCAAGGCCCGTTACGAGAGCCAGGCCGAGTTCATGGCCGTGGCTGACGGTTACCAGAAGCGCCAGCTGCCGCTCGACATCATGGTGCTGGACTGGTTCCACTGGACGCGCATGGGCCAGATCGACATCGATCCGGCGCAGTTCCCTGATCCGGCCGGCATGAACAAGACGCTGCACGACCGCGGCGTCCACACCATCATCAGCGTGTGGCCCCGCTTCGAGCAGGAAGGCCGCTACTTCAACTACCTGGCCGAGAAGGGCTGGTTTCTGAAGGACGAGAACGGCAATCCGGTCGACGGCCTGCCTTTCCGCAGCGACCGCACCGGCGCGCTGATCGACAGCACCAACCCCGAGGCCCGCGACTGGTTCTGGGGCAAGATCCGCGACAACATCATCTCGCAGGGCTTCGACTGGCTGTGGCTGGACGAGACCGAGCCGGACCTGGTGCCGTCGGGCTTCTTCTTCAAGGCCGGTTCGGGCGACCGTATCCGCAACGCCTTCCCGCTGATGCACGCCCAGCTGGCGGCCGACGGCTCGCGTCGCGATCGTCCCGACAAGCGCAACCTGATCCTGGCCCGCGCCGCCTACACCGGCGCCCAGCGCAACGGCTCGCTGTTCTGGTCGTCCGACATCCAGCCGACCTGGGAGGCCCTGCGCCGCCAGGTGCCGTCGGGCCTGAACTTCACCGCTTCGGGCCTCGCGTACTGGGGTAACGACATCGGCGGCTGGCAGTGGCTGCCGCAGACCACGACGGCGACCAAGGCGCCGCTGCTGGATCCGTCGGACGCCCGCGACGTGGTCGGCCAGAACAACGACTATCCCGAGCTCTTCACCCGCTGGTTCCAGTACGGCGTGTTCACCCCGACCCTGCGGGTGCACGGCATGCGCAAGGGCAACGAGCTGTGGTCGTTCGGCAAGGAAGCCGAGGGCGTGCTCTCCAAGTACCTCAAGCTCCGCTACGAGCTGATGCCGTACCTCTATTCCATGGGCAAGACGACCTACGACACCGGCGCGCCCTTCATGCGCGGCCTGTTCATGGACTTCCCGAACGATCCGAAGGTGGCCGACATCGGCGACCAGTACATGTTCGGCCCGGCCTTCCTGGTGGCTCCGGTCACCCAGCAGGGCCAGACCGAGCGCGACGTCTACCTGCCGGCCGGCGCCGACTGGTACGACTACTGGACCAACCAGAAGTTCACGGGCGGCCAGACGATCCGGGTGAAGGCGCCGATCGACGTCATCCCGCTGTTCGTCCGCGCCGGGTCGATCGTGCCGATGGGCGCGCCGATCTCCAACACCAGCCAGGTCCAGGCGATCAGCGCGGTGAAGGTCTATCCGGGCCGCGACGCCGAGTTCTCGCTTTATGACGACGACGGCGTCACCAACGCCTACGAGAAGGGCGTCGGCAAGACGGCCAAGCTGCGCTGGGACGACAAGGCCGGCAAGCTGACGGCCACGGGCGACAAGGGCCTCGCCGCCCAGGCCCAGGCCGCCGTGCAGGTGGTGAAGTAAGAAGACGAAGAGGGGAGGGCGGAAACGTCCTCCCCTTTTTTCTGGCGGCGGCGACTAGCGCTCCACGATCGCCAGGGCGCGGTCCAGCTGGTAGTCGCCGGCCTCGGTGTCGTAGCCGGCCGGCGGCAGCTCGGGCGGTCCGGCGGAGCGGGGCGGCGTGACCGGGCCCGTCGTGGGGGCGTCGAGCGCGCCCTTGATGTTGGTCTCGCGCGGCTGGGGCGCCAGGTCTCGCGCGTCGGCGGCGACCACGACATCCGGCGTGATCCCGCTCTTCTGCAGAGGACGCCCCGAAGGCAGGTACCAGGCGCCGGTCGTCAGGCGCAGGGCGCCGTCGCGGGCGCCATTCAGTGGAATGACCGTCTGGATCAGGCCGTTGCCGTAGGTGGGCATGCCGACGACCCTCGCCCGGCCGCGTTCCTGCAGCACGCCCGCCACGATCTCGGCCCCCGCCACCGTGCGGGCGTTCACCAACAAGACCACGGGTTGGCCCGAGAGCAGCTCGTCACGATCGGCCTTTCGGCGCGTCACGTCGCTGGCCTCGCGTCCGCGCTGGGTCAGCATCGGGCCGCCGGTCAGGAAAAGGTCGGCGATGCGCAGCGCCTGTTCCAGAAGGCCTCCCGGGCAGTCGCGAAGATCCAGGACCAGTCCCTTCAGGCTCGGCGTCTGGGCCTGCATGGTCTTCACCGCTTCGGCGAGCCGCCCCACGGTTCCCTCATCCAGGCTGTCGATCCGGACGTATCCCACGTTTCCGATCCGCCGAGCCGAGATCTCGGCGCCGGCCTGCTTGGCGGCGCGTTCGGCGACCAGATCGAGCGTCTTGCCATCGCGCCTCACCGTCAGGCGCACCGACGTTCCCGCCGGGCCCCGCATCCGATGTCGCAGCGCGTCCTCTGATTGGCCGGCGGTCGGCTCTCCGTCGATCGCGACCAGGATGTCGCCGGCGCGCACGCCCGCGGCCCGGCCGCCGCCGGCCGACCTGCCGACAAGCGGTTCAGGCCCCGAAGTCGCCGCCAGGGGCAACAGCAGCACGCCCGGGTCGACGGTCGAGGCAGAGGCCTGAAGGCGACGGATCTCGGCGACCGAGAGGTAGCTGGACTGCGGGTCGAGCCTGCCGAGCAGAGACTCGTCCGCAGCGCCGTCGACCGCGATCGGAAGCAGATAGTTGTCCTTCACCAGCTGGGCGATCTGGGCCAGGGCGGCGGGGCTGGGCGCCTCGTCTGGCTGCGCCCGCGGCGCCGTCGGCAGCAGGGCCAGGGCGCCGGCCACGACCAGCGCCGCCTGCACGCCTCGCCGGGGCGCGATCGCCGCGCTGCGGGTTGTGCCGGGACTGGAAGCTGTCGCCAGGGTTTTGCTCATGACTCCTCTTAGCGGAGGTCTGGAGCTTGGCCTATGGCCTCCTCGAGCGCTCGCCCCAGGGCTTCCAGCCTGGGCTCCCAGTCGTCCGGCCCTTCCGGCGCGAAGGCCCGGACACGCGCGTACCAGGGCCATCCGCCGGTTCCCAGCATCGGCCAGGGCGGATTGCCGGCGAGGATCCAGGTTTCGACGCCGCACGCGGCGGCGAGGTTGCTGGTGGCGGTCATCGGGCCGACCATCAGGTCGAGGGCGCAGGCCAGGGCGGCGACGCCCTCGAGATCCTGCATCAGGTCCAGACCGGGCGGCGTAAGGATGTCGAGGCCTTGCGCCTTGGCCTGGGCCAGTTCGGCCTCGGGCTGGCCGTACTGCAGATTGACGAACACCGCGCCACGCGCGCGCAGCACCGGGGCCCAGGCCTCGAACGGGGCGAAGCGGCGGGCTCGCAGGCCCCCCATCAGCCGGCTGCGCCACATGACGCCGACCTTGCGGCCGGGAGGCAGGGTCGCCAGCCAGTCACGCCAATGGCCCAGGCGCTCGGGATCGGGCGACAGGAAGGCCCGGGGGGAAAAGCGCTCGGCGCTGGGTCGCAGCACGGGCAGCAGCGCGCCCATGGGCGCCCAGGCCGCGTGCCGCTCGCCGGCTTCGGGCGCGCTGCGGATCGTGCGCCCGGCCAGGGTCGTGCTGGCGTGAGCGACCACGCGTGCGGCGGGAAAGCCTCGGGCGAACAGCGAGACCAGGCGCGGCTCGACGGCCAGGGTCAGGCGCCCTGAAGGTCCCAGGGCGGCCAGCAGGTCGGGGATCATCGACCCGAACATCACCTCGTCGCCCAGGCCCTGCTCGCCGACCAGCAGCAGGTGCAGGCCGCGCAGCGGCTGGGCGGGGGTCCAGCGCGCGCCGGGAATGTCGAAGGCCAGGGCCTCGCGGCGTTCGGGCGCCAGGCGGGCGGCGTAGTCGTCCCAGCCGCCAAGGTCGCCCAGGCACAGGCGGGCCGTGGCCCGGGCCAGGCGCACGGCGGCGGCCTGGGGCGGGGTGGGCCCGGCGGCCAGGGC